>JBDLUK010000135.1:0-3346 GCA_039805365.1 Bacteroidota bacterium
TGCCGGTTATGTTGGTGAGCATTATGGATGGGAAAAAGCCTTTTTCCTGTTTGGTGGGTTTGGAATACTGTTGGCTTTTTTGATTATTAAAAGATTACAAAAAGACAATCCAACATCCATATCCCAAAATGTATCCCCTATTTCTACAAGGGAAAAAGTCAGAGAAATTTCGAGAACAGCACTAATCATTGGTCAAAAATCAACTTTTTGGCTGTTGACCTTGGGGTTTGGTTGTATGGTATTTGTCAATGTTGCTTATTTGACTTGGATGCCTTCATTTTTAGCTGAGAAATTTGCATTGTCATTGACAAATGCTGGCTTCTCATCATTGTTTTATCATCACATAGGGGCATTTCTGGGTGTACTTTCTGGGGCTAAAATAGCAGACCACTATGCAAAAAGTAGTCCGCAAAGTCGTTTGATTATACAGTCACTCGGTTTATTGATAGGAGCACCATTTATTTATTGGATGGGTATAAGCACAAACCTTACCATAGCATATGTGGCGTTGTTTGTTTTTGGCTTTTTCAGGGGTTGGTATGATTCCAACATAGTAGCCTCTTTGTATGAAATTATTCCAATGAAATTGCGTTCAACATCTTATGGGTTGATGCTCGCATGTGCATTTTTAATTGGCGCCTCTTCTCCATATCTATTGGGCTTTTTAAAACCAACATTAGGTCTTTCAGCCGGTTTGGCAAGTCTGTCAATTGTTTATGTTATTGGTGGTTTGCTCATTGCATCTGCCGTTGTCTTTACATTCAAAAAAGATAAAGTGCATGAAGTGTAGAACGTATTTAAAGAATCATTTTTTAACATGTTAGTGCCTTCGGAAAACAGTCAAGTTGAAAAGTTTAATCTGCTTGTTTCAGGTTTACAGTTTCCGGAAGGACCAGCTTTTGGGTTCGATGGAAGTCTTTGGGCAGTAGAATTAAAGGGTCAATCATTGATCAGGTTTAAAAATGGAAGTTTAAAAAGATACCATGTAGGAGGCAGTCCTAACGGTATTGCTATTGATAAACACGGTTGCGTTTGGTTTTGCGATGCAGAAGAAAATGCTATTCGTCGTTTTGATACGCACACGCAACTAACTGAAACAATTATCAATAATGTTGACGATGAGGAGTTGAATAAACCCAATGATCTGGCTTTTGATACAGATGGCAATCTGGTATTTACTTGCCCCGGTAATTCCCGTCAAAATCCTTCTGGATATGCATGCGTTCTTAAAACGGATGGAACAGTAAAAAAAATTACGACCGGGAAATATTTCCCCAATGGCCTGGCTTTCAGTGAAGATGGGAGAACGCTTGTTATTGCTGAAACATATAAACACAGGCTATGGAAAGGGGAATGGAACGCTAAGAATTGTGAATGGGAAAATGAAAAAGTATGGTGTGACATTGGTGGCCCTGATGGTCCTGGCGGCCCAGACGGTATGGCGTTTGCTGAGAATGGCGATCTTTATGTTGCAGTCTATGGTACTTCATCGGTTCGTGTAGTCAGAGCTGATGGGAACGTAAAAGAGCAGGTCAGCATAGAAGGCAAATGTCCAACCAATTGCGCTTTTGATCCTGCAGGGAATTTGGGGTTAGTGATTACTGAGGCTGAAAAAGGTCAAATACTAAGTGTTAATTCAAGGTATAGAGGTATTATTTTGTCTTCAAAAAAATCCTAAACCAATAGACAATGAAGTAAATTATTAACATAATGTCCATCAACAATTTTGAACCGAGTTTTTTTAATCGCAGCAAATGAAATTATCTTTTCTGTTTTTCGGTAACAAGCCCGATGAAAAATGGCAACTCTGCCGCCAAATGGGGATTGATCATGCAATTGCCAAGTTGGCTCCCGAATTAACGGGGGAGTCCTCCATTGATGATTATGCGAGTTTTGAGCGTTCAAAATCTACATTTGAGGAGAACGGTTTTCAGCTTATTGGTTTGGAGGGTGATCAGTTTGACATGCACCGCATCAAGCTGGGACTCGAAGGTCGGGAGTACGATGTTGACAAATATTGTCGAATGCTCGAGAACATGGGAAAATTGGGTGTAAACCTTTTGTGTTACAACTTTATGGCAACAGGCTGGTACCGAACAGATACCAATTTGACAGAACGTGGAGGGGCAAGGGTAAGTGGGTTTTCTTATGAGGCTGCACAAAAAGAACCCATTTCAGCATACGGGTCATTTAGCGAATCTCAAATCTGGGACAATTACCAATGGTTCATCGAACAAGTCATGCCAGTAGCAACATCCAGCGGGGTTAAAATGGCGCTTCATCCAGATGATCCTCCCATCAGTCCTGTGCATGGCATTGCCCGTATCCTAACATCAGCACAAGCCATACGGAAGGCTTTGTCATTTTCAAATAGCCCATCCCATGGATTAACTTTTTGTCAGGGTACTTATGTTACCATGGGAGAGGATATTGAAAAATTGGTTGTAGAGTGGAAGGACAAGATAAACTTCGTTCACATACGTGATGTAATTGGAACACCGGATAATTTCAGAGAAACATTTCACGACAACGGACCAACCGACATGTTCAAAATGATGTTACTCTACCATAAAATCGGATTTGATGGTGCTATTCGGTCAGATCATGTTCCTACTATGGCAGGGGAAAGCAATACCCATTTCGGCTATGAAATGAAAGGCAATCTTTTTGGGATAGGATATATAAAGGGATTGATTGACGGTTGCCGTCATTTGATGATGCTATAAAAGGATTTCAGTTGTAAATTGTGACCAAATTGAAAATGGAATATATTCCATATGTATTTTCCATATTTTCTATCTATCCTTTTGATTGGGCTTTTTTTCACCTTTTCAGGATAGATAAGAGAAACGCTCAAATCAAAGCTGATTTCATCTTTAAACACGCATGATGACGCCTCCGGATTTTTCAGCATTGCTCAAGGATTTTTCCGGTGAACTCTATTTTAATGGAGGAGGTTCCGACATGGCCATCCGAAGGGTGTATGCCACTGATGCATCAGAATACCAGGAAATGCCTCAGGCAGTTGCTATCCCGCGCGATGCGGAGGATATTCGCAAACTCATTGAATTGGCAAGCAACCACAAAACCACGTTGATTCCAAGGGCGGCAGGTACCTCCCTGGCCGGACAGGTAGTGGGCAATGGCATTGTTGTAGATATCTCCAAGTATTTTACCAATATTTTGGAAGTGAATGTTGCAGAGAAATGGGTGCGGGTGCAGCCGGGTGTTATCCGAGACGACCTCAACGCCTTTTTGAAGCCGCATGGGTTGCAGTTCGGACCGGAAACCTCTACAGCCAACAGGGCAATGATTGGGGGGATGATTGGCAACAATTCTTGCGGAC
>JBDLUK010000136.1:0-21578 GCA_039805365.1 Bacteroidota bacterium
AAGACAACATCATAAACAAAGAACCGAAAAGCGTATACAAGAAGAAACGCATGGTAATCTTGGACAAATGTTCACCCGTGCCCCAACCCAGAATGATGAAAAATATGGGTATCAAAGCCCATTCGTAGCAGATATAAAATAAAAGTGCATCAGAAGCCATAAATGCTCCGAGCATGGCTGCAATCATCATCATTCCCCAAGCATAGAAACGATTGGGATTGTTCAAAGATTTGTGACTTTGAACATAGAAAATGCCTAACCCTGCAATCAAGGTCAACAACACCATGATCCAAGATTGACCGTCCAATTTGAGGTTGAAGTGAAAACCTATGGATTCAATCAAAGGCAAATCGAAATTAACAGAAGTGCCATGAGATTGTAGATATAAGCCGGTAAGAGCAACTCCTAAAGTGATGAATAAACCCACCAAAGGAATTCTAGCGGTTTGTTCGGTTTTGCTGTTGAACATCAAAAGACTCAACAACAGGGGCAAAGAAAATATAGCTAATGCAATCATAATTCGTTAGATCAAAAATAGAATGGCGATTAATCCGGCAACCAAGGCCAACAAGTAAGTAATGATTTGCCCATTGTGTAGGAATTGGAATAGACGGCCCAATCCTTTGGCTGAATTTCCTGTACCGTCAACAATGTTCATCAAAGCTTTGTCCTCAATCCAATGATGCATACCTGAAGCAATTGCATCAATAGGTTTTCTGAAGATGTTGTCGTACAATTCATCAAAACCATATTTCTTCCAAAGAAGACGGTGTATACCTGATTGAATTTCATTGTCCTCCAATGGTTGTATACCTTTAGCGATATAGGTGCTGTATGCATAGTAAATCATTCCACCTGCAATTGCCATAGAGATTAATGCTAATGCAATTTCGGCTGTGGCATCCAAATGAGAAGTTGCAGCGACTACCGTACCCGATAAGAAATGGTCGAGCCAATGATGAATGTGCAATGATTCTCCAATTGCATGAGGGAATCCCATGAATCCGCCTATTGTTGATGCAACGGCCAAAACAATAAGTGGAGTAGTCATGGTAGCTGGAGATTCATGTAAATGGTGCTCTTGTTCGTGAGTACCTCTGAATTCACCATGAAATGTCAGGTAGAACATACGGAACATGTAGAATGCAGTACCTGCCGCAGCCAACATTAGAAGAGCAAATACGATGGTATTATTTTCCATTGCATGCGCTAGGATTTGATCTTTAGAGAAGAATCCAGCAAAAGGGAAAATTCCTGCGATGGCAATGGTGCCAATGAGGAAAGTCCAATAAGTAATAGTCATGTATTTTTTCAAACCACCCATTCTTCTAATGTCCTGCTCTCCGCCCATGGCGTGAATAACAGAGCCCGAACCCAAGAACAATAATGCCTTAAAAAAAGCATGTGTTACTACGTGAAAAACAGCAATGGAATATGCACCCATTCCTAGTGCGGCAAACATGAAACCCAATTGGCTTACTGTTGAATAGGCCAGGACTTTCTTGATGTCATTTTGTGTCAATGCGATTGAAGCGCCCATTAATGCGGTAATAACTCCAGCCCATGTAATGACTTGAGATGCAACTTCACTCATAGCATACAAATCACTGAATCGAGCAACCAAGTAAATACCCGCAGTTACCATAGTAGCCGCATGAATCAAAGCTGATACAGGCGTTGGACCGGCCATTGCATCAGGCAACCAAGTATGAAGTGGAAATTGCGCTGATTTACCCATGGCACCAATGAACAATAAAATTCCTACCAATGTGGTAAGTCCACCCAATGCTGCGATACCGCTACTTCCTACGATTAGGTCATTGTAATTCAAAGAACCACACTGGATAAATATGATGGTCATCGCCAACAATAGTCCCAAGTCTCCAACACGATTGATAACGAACGCCTTTTTTGCAGCATCGTTGTTCGCGTGGTCTTTGTACCAAAATCCAATGAGCATAAATGAGCAAACACCAACACCTTCCCATCCTACAAAAAGCATCAACAAATTGTCTCCCAATACCAAGAGCAACATGAAGAAAACAAATAAGTTTAGATAAGACATGAAGCGATTGAAACCTTCGTCTTCATGCATGTATCCAATAGAGTACAAGTGAATCAAAGATCCAACACCGGTGATGAAAAGAATATAAAGACTGCTAAGAGGATCGACAATGAAACTAATGTCTACTTGGAAGGAACCCACATGGATCCAGTCCAATACCTTCACAATCGCAGCATCCGAAGCGTGCAATTGCGTAGAGAAAACCACTGCAGCTAGTCCAAAAGATATGGCTACCATAGCTGTAGCAATTCCACCTACTGTGTTTTTGCTTAGGTTCTTTCCAAAAAATGTAATAAACAAAAAGCCCAAAGCGGGAAATAGGGGGATAAGAGCAACTAATTTTTCCATGATTATCCTTTCAATTCGTTAAGTGAATCTGTGTCTGTAGTGTGTAAGTTGCGATAAAGCATCATCAATATTGCCAATCCAACTGCCACTTCAGCCGCCGCTACAACCATGATGAAGAAGACGAATATTTGTCCGTCTGTATCTCCATGCATTTTTGAAAAGGCGACCAAAGCCAAGTTAACGGCGTTGAGCATCAATTCAACACACATGAACATGATGATGGCATTCTTTCTGAATAATACACCAAATACGCCAATGCCAAAAAGGGCAACGCTGAGGGCTAAGTAATGATGAATATATATGTTGTGTAATATTTCCATTTTATGCTTGTGTTTCGTTCAAGTTCTTTTTGGATAAATAGACTGCACCTACCATAGCAGCCAAGAATAATATGGATGCCAATTCGAATGGTAGGAGGTAGTGTCGGTACAATGCAATACCCAAGTCTTCAACCAAACCAGCAGGAGTGACATTGTTGGCATTGACATGCATGGCATCTACAGAATGAGCTGCACCTGATAATATGACCAAAAGCAATCCTGCAGAAGCAACCGCCAACATTTTTAAAATATTGCTTCGCTTTTCAATTTCAAGATCATTCAAGTTCAACATCATAATGACATACAAGAACAAAACCATGATGGCCCCGGCATAAACGATAATGTGAACGGCAGCCAAGAATTGGGCGTTCATAAGGAAGTAGTGTCCGGCTATAGAGAAAAAGGTAAGAATTAAATACAGCACACTATATACTGGATTTTTACTTATAATGGTGGCTATCCCGCTAAAAACGGCGATAAAGGACAATAGCCAGAAAGCGTATTCTGTGAGCATATTACTTTTTACGATCTAAATAAGTTTGATTGTGCTTGTGCTTTTTGTCGTTTTTAAATGACAATACATCTTGGGTTTGTCTTTTCGAAACGTCGACACGTTCTGTGAGACTTTCTACCAAAATGTTTTTTCCGAAAATTTCTTCACCTCGGGTAAAACTTGATGGTACAATTCTATCTGTCAAGAAAATGGCTTCTTTTGGACAAGCTTCCTCGCAGAGCCCACAGAAAATACAACGAAGCATATTGATTTCGTAAATCTTTGCATACTTCTCTTCGCGGTACAAATTTTCTTCTCCTTTTTGACGCTCCGCTGATTCCATAGTAATGGCCTCTGCAGGACATGCAACTGCACACAGTCCGCAAGCCGTGCATCTTTCAGCACCAGCTTCATCTCTTTTCAAGACATGTTGACCGCGATAAACCGCAGCCAATTCTCTTTCTTGATCAGGATATTTTATGGTCGCTTTTCGCTTGAACAAATGGCTCAAAGTAATGAGCATTCCCTTAATAATAGCAGGGAAGTAGAGGCGCTCTGAAAGAGATAATTCTTTCTTTACAACCTGAATAGATCGATTGGTTAATTGCATGATCTTATCCTAATTTTCCAGTAAACAACATTACAAAACCGGTGATGATAATATTGGCAATGGCCAATGGTAACAATACCTTCCATCCCAAGTTCATCAATTGATCATAACGGAATCGTGGCAAAGTCCAGCGAATCCACATGAACAAGAAAATGAACATTAAGATCTTTCCAAAGAATACGGCCGTTTGAACTGCAGTCAATACATTTCCTTCTAGTCCCAATTCGTGTTGGAATGGGAAGTTATAACCACCGAAATACAAAGACGCCATTATTGCAGAGCTGATAAACATGTTGATGTATTCTGCAAACAAGTAGAATCCCAATTTCATAGACGAGTATTCCGTGTGGTAACCACCAACTAGCTCTGATTCGCATTCAGGTAAGTCAAATGGAGCACGGTTGGTTTCAGCAAATGCACAGATTAAGAAGATGATGAATCCCAATGGTTGGTATACAACATTGGCAAATCCTGCATCTTGCTGAGCAACGATTTCGTTCAAACTCAATGTTCCCGTCATCATGACCAATGCAATCAAGGCAAGACCCATCGCAACTTCATAGGAGATCATTTGTGATGAGGCGCGCAAAGCTCCCAATAAGGCGAACTTATTGTTAGAAGCCCATCCTCCAATCATTACACCATATACACCGATTGAAACTACGCTCAAAAGGTACAATAGCCCGATATTGATATCGGTTACTTGCATAGGGTAGGTGACATCACCTACTTGCCATCCTGCTCCCCAAGGAATCACGACGCCCGTCATACAAGCGCACAACATAAAGAAAGAGGGGCCCAAAATAAACAACCAACGATTGGAATGCGTCGGAATCATTTCTTCTTTAAAAATCATTTTGATACCGTCGGCTATGGGTTGCAATAAACCCAAAGGACCAGCGCGGTTTGGACCTACGCGATCCTGAAGCCAAGCAGCCAACTTCCTTTCTCCCCAAGTCATGTATGCAGCAGCTCCCAAGGAAACCGCAAATACAACAACGCAAAGGATTATTTTATAAATCAACATCGTATCCGTCATGGCTTATTTGATTTCGTTGTTAGGATCCAAAGCGCCTTGTCCCAAGTTCACTTTTTCGCCATGGGGCAATGCAGCCTTTTGTCGATCAATGGAAACTTTAAGTGCTTTTAAACTATTGTAATGATTGGCTGAAATGACCGAATGACGGCTAATTTGAGATGGTCCATCAATGACCCAATCCTTGGTGTTCTTTTTATCGAAACGGCAAGTGTTGCAAATCCATCCAGTTTTACCCTCATGGTCAGCCACCTCACCCCATTGGTCTTTTCTTGCTGTTACGCGCAATACATCGTCTCCTTTGTACCACAAACGCACATGACCACAACATTTGTCACAATCACGATGTGCATCTACAGGCTTGGTAAACCAAACACGACTTTGGAAACGGAAAGTTTTATCGGTCAATGCGCCTACAGGACAAACATCAATGACATTGCCTGAAAAATCATTGTCAATCGATTTTTCAATGTACGTGCTAATTTCAGCTACTTCACCGCGATTCATTACACCATGTACACGACAATCAGTTACTTGATCTGCTGTCTTTACACAACGGTAGCATAGAATACAACGATTCATGTGCAATTGAATCTTGTCTCCGATATCGCGCTTTTCAAATTCACGACGTGGAAATTCAAATCGGGTTTCGCTCTTGCCATGCTCATATCCCAAATCCTGCAAATGACATTCACCAGCTTGGTCACAAACTGGACAATCCAATGGGTGATTAACCAAAAGGAATTCAACAACGCCTGCACGGGCTTCTTGAATTTCTGGCGAAGTGTTGTTTTCTACAACCATTCCGTCCATCACTTGCGTTCTGCACGAAGCAACAGGTTTGGGCATCGGGCGTGGGTCTTTTTCTGAACCCTGAGATACCTTGACCAAACAAGTTCGGCAATATCCACCACTGGTTTTTAATTTGGAATAATAACACATGGTGGGTGGTGCCACCTCAGGTCCAATCATACGAGCAGCTTCCAAAATGGTCGTGCCGTTTGGGACTTCAATTGTAATTCCGTCTATGGTAACTTTTGGCATAAATCTTAGTTCGCAGGTTCTGGTAAATGGTTGAGTCTGTAATAGTGACGAACATCTTTCATGGAATGTCCTGCCTTTACATATTCTTCAAATTCATGACGGAAATGACGAATTGCGCTAGCCACGGGCCATGCAGCAGCATCACCTAGAGGACAAATGGTCTTTCCTTCAATCTTACTTTGAATGTCCCAAAGCAAGTCGACATCTTGTAAAGTGCCATGACCGTGAAGAATCTTGTGTAATATTTTTTCCATCCAGCCGGTGCCTTCTCTGCAAGGAGAGCATTGGCCACAGCTTTCGTGGTGATAGAATCTAGAGAATGTCCAAAGATTTTTTACGATGCTCGTATCTTCATCCATGGCGATAAATCCACCTGAACCCAACATGGTTCCTGTCGCAAATCCACCATCCGCCAATCCTTCGTAAGACATTAAACGTGGTTCGCCATTGGCGGTTTTTAATATGAGATGAGCGGGCAAAATGGGCACAGAAGAACCTCCAGCGACAACCGCTTTCAATTGTTTTCCGTTTCTAATTCCACCGCAATATTCTTCTGAATAGATGAACTCTTCAACGGGCAATCCCAATTCAATTTCGTAAACCCCAGGTTTATTCAAATGCCCTGATGCTGAAATCAATTTGGTTCCAGTTGATTTTCCGATACCAATCTTGGCATAGGCTTCTCCGCCATCACGAACAATAGGAACTACTGCAGCAATGGTTTCGACATTGTTCACTACCGTGGGGCAGCCATACAAACCGGCGATAGCAGGGAATGGTGGTTTGATTCGTGGATTGCCACGTTTTCCTTCAAGTGATTCCAACAATGCTGTTTCCTCACCACAGATATAAGCTCCGCCTCCAACTTGAACATACAAGTCCATGTCGTATCCGCTTCCCATGATGTTCTTACCCAACAATCCCGCATCATATGCTTCTTGAATAGCAGTTTCTAGAATGCGCGCAACGTAAAAATACTCTCCACGAATGTAGATGTATGATGTATGCGCACCAAGGGCGAAACTAGAAAGAATCATTCCTTCAATAAGAATATGAGGAATGTGTTCCATCAAATACCGGTCTTTGAAAGTACCTGGTTCCGATTCATCGGCATTACAAACCAAGTATCTTGGCACACCTTCAGGTTTGGCCAAGAAACTCCATTTCATTCCTGTTGGGAATCCAGCACCGCCTCGCCCACGCAATCCAGAAGTTTTTACTTCTTCTACGATTTGTTCAGGAGCCATAGAGGTTAAAGCCTTTTTCAAGGTCTCGTAACCGCCTTTTTGACGATACACATTCAATGTTTGAATGCCAGGTACGTCAATATGTTCGAGTAATAATTTCTTTCCCATATTAGTCCATGCTAACTTTTTGATCTTTGAGGTAAGTACGTCTTTCGCCGTCCTTTCGCAAATTCTCAATCAAGTGATCTACTTTTTCCAATGTCAAATTCTCATAGAAGTCTGAACCGCATTGCAACATGGGTGCAGTTCCACAAGAACCCAAACATTCAACTGTTTTCAATGTGAATTGTCCATCATGGGTGGTTTCACCGTCTTTGATACCCAATTTGCTTTCCAAATGTTTGACGATGTCTTCAGAACCCATCAACCAGCAAGAGCTGGTGCGGCAAACTTCCAAAAGGCATTTGCCCACAGGTTTAAGATTGTACATCGAATAAAAAGATGCAACCTCATAAACCTCGATAGGGGTGATTTGGAGTACTTCAGCCACATAGTCCATTGCCTCAGAGCTCAACCATCCATCAAACTCGGCTTGAGCCAAATGTAAAACAGGCAACAAAGCAGATTTTTGTTTTCCAGCAGGATAGCGGTTGATGATTTTCTCAACAACAGCAAGTGTGTCTGGTGAAAATTGATATTTTTTTTCCATGATTATGCGTCTAATTCTCCAGCGATTACGTTCATGCTACTCATAGTAAGAATAGCATCTGAAAGCATGCCGCCTTCAATCATTTCTGAATATGCTTGGTAATAGATGTAACAAGGTCTGCGGAAATGCAAACGGAAAGGTGTTCGGCCACCATCACTAATCAAATAATAACCTAGTTCTCCGTTTCCTCCTTCAACACTGTGATATACTTCTCCAGTTGGAACTTCTGTTTCTCCCATTACAATTTTGAAATGGTAAATCAATGCTTCCATCTTGCTGTATACGTCTTGTTTCTCAGGAAGATAAAATTCTGGTACCTCGGCGTGGATTTCACCTTTGGGCATTTTGTCAACGGCTTGACGAATGATGCTTAAGCTCTCCCACATTTCTTGCATACGCACCATGTAGCGATCAAATGTGTCGCCTTGTGTTCCTACGGGAATTTTAAAATCGAAATCTTGGTAGGATGAGTATGGATTCATAACACGAACATCATAATCCACCCCAGCAGCGCGAAGATTGGGTCCAGTAAATCCATATTCCAAAGCTCGCTCTCCAGTTATAGGACCGCAATTGACCGTTCTATCCATGAATATACGGTTACGGGTAACGAGTTTATCAAATTCCCTCAATGCTGCAGGAAATTCCTCCAAGAAAGCATGAATTCTTTTCCATGCCAAATCAGAGAACTCTCTTTCCATTCCTCCAATACGACCGATGTTGGTGGTCAATCGAGCACCACAAATCTCCTCGTATATTTCGTAAATCTTTTCTCTCCATTGAAACAGATACAAGAAACCAGTCATGGCTCCAGTATCTACGGCTATAACTGTATCACAAACGATATGATCCGCAATTCTTGCCAATTCCATAATGATCACGCGCATGTACTCTGCACGTTTTGGAATTTCACATTGAATCAATTTCTCAACTGTCATGTGCCAACCCATATTATTGATAGGGGAAGAACAATAATTTAAGCGGTCAGTGATAGGCGTAATTTGACCATAGGGTCTTCTTTCGGCTAATTTTTCAAAAGCGCGATGAATGTATCCAATGGTGGGAACTGCTTTCACAATGATTTCACCGTCCATGGTCAATACATTTTGAAAGATACCATGGGTTGCTGGATGCGTAGGCCCTAGGTTTAACGTTGTGTAATCTTTCTCAACGTTAGCTTGAATGGGATCAATTTCTTTGCTCATGATTATCGTCCAAAATATTTGTCTTCCTTATCATCTCTTCCTGCATCTTCCAATGCATATTCTTTTCGCAACGGATGATAGTTCATTTCATCCATGTTCAGAATTCTGCGCAAGTCGGGGTGTCCTGTGAACTTAAATCCATAAAAGTCGTAAGCTTCACGCTCCATCCAATTGGCAGTAGCAAATAGGGTAGTGCAGGTAGGAACTTCTAAATTGGATTTGGGCATAAAGCATTTCAAACGAATTCGCTCATTGCTTTGCAATGCGTGCAATTGGTACATCAATGCAAACTCTTGATCGCCTTGGTCTGGAAAATGAATACCGCACATGGTGGTGAGAAATGTGAACCCCATTTCATTTTTCAAATGTGCCAAAACAGCCATCAAATCTTTCTTTTGGATGTGAAAGACGGGAAAATCTCTTTCATCTCCCGAATGATTTACCGCATCTGGGAATTGATTTTGCAGGGATGACAAAACTTTGTCGTGTAGTTCGCTCATAAATTTATTCCAATCCGTATGCAGCCAATTTGGCTTTGTACTCGGGGGTTAGTCTTCTTTTGATGCCTTCACTTTTAGCCAATTCTTGAATTTTTAAAATACCATCAAGAACTTGCTCAGGACGAGGAGGGCAACCTGGAATATAAACGTCTACAGGAATTACGCGATCGATTCCTTGTAGAACACTGTATGTATCAAAGATTCCGCCGGATGATGCACAAGCACCCATGCTCAAAACCCATTTGGGTTCGGCCATTTGCTCATAAACCTGACGTAAAACAGGGGCCATTTTTTTTGAAATGGTTCCCATAACCATCAACAAATCGGCTTGACGCGGTGAGAAGCTCAAACGCTCTGAACCGAATCGTGCCAAATCGTATGTAGATGCCATGGTGGCCATGAACTCAATGCCGCAACATGAAGTGGCAAAAGGCAAAGGCCAAAGTGAATTGGCACGGGCCAAACCCACTGCTTTGTCTAATGTTGTAGCAAAAAATCCAGCTCCTTCGTGCCCTTCAGGCTGATGGTCTGGATGAATATTTACTGTAGTTTCCATTTGCTATTTTTTTATCAATCCCAGTTTAATGCGCCTTTCTTGATGATGTAAACCAAACCGACAATCATCAATCCCATGAAAGTAAACATCTCCCACAATCCAAACACACCGAGCTCTCTGAAGTTCACTGCCCATGGGTACATGAAGATAACTTCAACGTCAAATAGCACAAATAAAATCGCCACCAAGAAATACTTAATTGAAAACGGTGTGCGAGCATTTCCTTTGGATTCGATTCCACATTCAAATGCCTCTTCCTTAACCTTCACATGTCGCTTTGGACCCAATGCGTGGGTCAAGACCATTGTGGTAACAACAAAACCCAATGCAATCAATGCCATGATTACAATCGGAAAATAATCCCAAAGATGTGATGTAGTGCTCATAATTAATTTTCGTGATTTAAAGCGCGTCAAATTTAGCAAGTCAGCGCCGAACAATCCTGACAAAAATGTTTTTTTTTTAATCGATATGAACACCTTTCCAACATCTTGTATTTTCGCTGCATGAGATACTTGCTCGCGTTACTTGCTTTTTGGGCAATTTGGATGGAATATCCCAAGGTCGCTTTTCAGGATCCGTCGGGTATTCACTTCATTCGTCAGACGGATGGTCTTGCTTTCGCAACCTACTATTTCGAAACGGGAAATCCTTTTTTAGAATCGGGCACGTTGAACCAAAGTTCTCTCGAAGGCCGCGTCGCATGCGAACTTCCCGTTTTCTATTTTTTAACGGCCAAGATTTACAGCACAACTGGAATTTATTTCCCAATTCTAAGATGGCTTCACGGATTGGTGGTGCTTTTCGGTATTTTTCATGTTTTTCTATTTCTCAAGCAATGGAGCAAAAGTGTTTTGATGTCTCTGACGATGATGTTGATGCTTTTGACATCGGTCGTTTTTGCTTATTATGCTTTTAACTTTTTACCAGATGCGCCCGCATGGTCATTGGTATGGATGGGGTGGTATTACGCTTTTCAATTGACCCAAAAATGGAATTTGAAATGGCTGATGGCTTCCATTTTTCTTTTCTTATTGGGTGCATTGCTGAAGCCCACTTTTTTTATTCATGCAGTAGCCGCAATGGGCATGTGGTTCTGGGGTAGGAAGGAGTTGAATTGGGAATCCAAAAAATGGATTCAGATTGCCGGAATTTTCACCGGTGCACTTGCGCTCATCGTAGGTTGGAGCATGCACATTATCCAATACAATGCGTTTAATCACGATGATTATTTTTTGGTTTCAACACGACCTATCTGGAAGATGGATTCTGAGGACATTGGGGTAGTTTGGGACCACATGACGGGCTATTGGTTCAGAGACTATTTGGCCAGAGATTCATGGAGAATTCTCTTGGGGATGCTTGTTCTTATCGCCTTGAGATGGAAAAGTTTGAATCAGCATTTGCGCAATGCTTTGTGGATTTTAACATTGGGTGAGTTGGCCTACGTTGTGCTGTTTTTTGGACAATTCAAAGATCATGATTACTACATCTGGAACATTTTCCCTTGGTTGATTTTGGTGATGGCGGCATTTGTCAATGCGTTTTGGGAGGCGCTGGCTCAGCGCGTTTTGAAGCAATTGGTGGGAATCGTGATGTTGATTTTGGTGATGAATTCTTGGATTAGCAATGAGAAGGTCATTCGTTGGCGTTTTGGTCATGATGAACCCAATTTGGCATGGGTGGGCAAGCGTTTACAGCATGGTTCGGAGTGGTTGAAAGAATCGGGGGTATTGCCTTTTACTGAACAAGTGGTAGTAGTTCCGGACTTCACCAGAAACGGCTCTCTTTTATTTATCCAACAAGAAGGTTGGACACTTGCAGACTCAACACAATTGGGAAGGTTGAATTCCGAAGAATTGTCATCTGCTACAAAATTGATGATTTTGGATTCTGCCTATTTGAAGTTCCCCGAGGTGGAAGAACACTGGGTTTTACAGCGAGCAGATACAGCTCAGGAGATATACCTACTCAAACGTCGTTAATGCTGTGATCTGAATCTGACGTAGTGTATTTTTTTACCTTCTTCCAACCAGCGACTTTCATAGAACGTGCGAATCGATAAAATACGCTGCCATTCTTCGGGCTGGTTTTTAATGTATGTGCCATACACATCATCGGAATGCGTTTCGAGAATATGGCCAGTGGCTTCCAACTCTTCCAAAGCATTCAAATAAATCATGTGATTGTCATGTTTGATGTGAATGATTCCGTTGGGTTTCAGAAAATTTTGGTATTTCTTCCAATAATAAGAAGACGTGATTCTCTTGATACCCGTTTCATCTTTGGGTTGCGGATCTGAAAAGGTCAACCATATTTCATCTACTTCATTGGGTCCAAAAAACGATTCGATGAATTCTACTCGTGTTCGCAAGAAAGCGACATTCTTTAAGCCTTTGGCAATGGCAATTCGTGCACCATGGTTGAACCTGTGCCCTTTCACATCAACACCCAAATAATTGATATGTGGATTGGCTTCTGCCAACTGAACGGTGTATTCACCCTTTCCACATCCAAGTTCAACAACCAAGGGGTTGTTGTTTTTGAAAAACTTGGAGCGCCATTCACCGTTCATGAAAGTTTTTCCCTCCTTGATGATGGGTAGAAGTTCTGGTTCAAAAACATGCGGAAATGTTTTGTTCTCTGCCCAACGTTTCAATTTATCCTTCGCCATGTTGCAAATTTATATGGGCATTGCATGTTTTTATCGAACTTTCGGAACGAATGAAAAAAATTCTTGTAGTACCAATGAATTGGGGATTGGGTCATGCGACCCGATGTGTACCCATCATTCGTGATTTTATCAATGAGGGGTGTAAGGTTTATATTTCGGGCAGTGGCGAAAGCGGTACATGGCTTCAAGATTATTTTCCTGAATTGGAATTTTTACAAGGTTGTCCTGATTATGGTGTTTTTTATCCTGAAAAGATTGGTTTTTTATCTTGGCTGAAACAATGGCCACGTTGGGAAAAGGCCATTGCGCAGGAAAACAAATGGTTGAATGAAAAGCAAAGTGAATTTCAATTTGATGTTGTTATAAGTGACAATAGATTTGGAATATGGTTGGATGATGCTGAGAATATTTTCATTACGCATCAGCTCAATCCTATTTTACCGGCTTTGTTCAAAGTCCTTTATCAATGGGCGTTTTGGCGTCGGATGAAAAATTTCCAGAAGATTTGGGTGCCTGATGTTGAAGGAGAACTGTCATTATCGGGACAATTGTCGTCGGTTAAACGATCGGATAATCGGGTGGAGCGGATTGGTTGGCTTTCTCGATTTTCAGAAGTAAATGAACAGACCTTCGAGAGCTATGATTGGGTGGGCATCGTGAGCGGGCCAGAGATGCACAGAACTTTGTTTGAATTGGATTTGCTAGATAAAATGAAATCTTCAAAATTGAAATGTCTGCTGATAACAGGTCAACCTACGCAGCCTCGAGATGTGGTGATGGGAAACGTACATATTCGTCATCATTTGGAAGATGAATACTTGGCCTATGTTTTAAGAAGGGCACAAAAAATTACTTCACGATCGGGATATTCTTCATTGATGGATTACAAGGCTCTTGGCGTAAAGGCGGAGGTCATTCCAACACCAGGTCAGACTGAACAGGAATATTTGGCCAAAAGATGGTTGTCGCTTTAATAGTTTTTGGTCCAGGCTATCAATCTATTTAAAGCTTCTTCAAGCACAGGAATCGAAGTGGCACAGCTCATGCGAACATGGCCCTTTGCCCCAGGCCCAAACCAAATGGGAAGTCCCGGTACCAATTTAACCAAGGCTTCAGATTCAATTTTTTGTGTCAAGGTTAGCGTGTCCCAATGTTCAGGATGTTTCATCCAAAAAACAAAAGTTGACGATGGTTTTGTTACTTCAAAAAATGATTGTTCATTGGACAATCTTTGAAAAACATAGTCGACATTGATACGCATTTGCTGAATAAAATCAATTCTCGCATAGGCTGATTTCATGGCCGCTGCAGCAGCGATTTGAGACAACGTCGAAACGCCTTGCGTAGTTCGAGTGTATCCTTGTTGATCCAATATGGGTTGAATGGAATCGGCATCTGGACCTATGATGGCTCCGATTCTTAAACCAGCTAAACCAAAACCTTTGGAGAGGCCATAAATCACCCAGCTTTTGGGATCTACGGCGGCCATACTAACAAATTCCTCACTCAATACAACATCACTCCAAACTTCGTCAGAAAGCAAAAGCAGCTTGTGTTTTATTGCAAAATTGGAAATTTTTTGAAGTGATTTCCTGTCATATGAAAAACCCAGTGGATTGTGCGGATGGCAAATGAAAATGCCTTTTGTGTTGGGCTTGATGTTTCTTGCCCATTCTTCTTCGTTCCAATTTTTTGCTGCTTCAACTCGAGATACTGTTGCTCCAGCTTGTTCTGCACAATAGCCCAGAAGAAAATCTACCGGATCGGGTATCAAAACATCATCTCCTGGTTTTAAAAAATGATTACACCAATCTTGAAGTGCGGTAGCTGCGCTATTGGTTGCGATGATTTGATTGGCTTGAATTTTTGAAGCTTTGTTTTCATTGTAATGATGGGCCAAAGCTTCGCGAAAAGACAACAATCCTTGTGCAGGACCATATGGGAAGAGCTGATGAAGACTCTCCGAAATAATGGCATCCGTGATGTCTTTAGAAATGGGTAAGTCGGTATCAGCTGCTGTCAACGGAATGACATCAGGTCCAACCTCAGCCCATCTCATGTTAAATGCATGTTCTCTGAGGTATGCATGGGGAATGGTTTTTTTATAGCTCATGGCTTTTCGAATACAAGGGGCATGTGTGTAATCATAAATTTGCTGTCGTTATTGCTGAACAAATGGGCGTATTCCATTCCTTCAAATGCAATTCTTTCGCATGTCTCTCTGCGGTTATTGAAATGCTCAATGGCAATATCCTCTTGTTTTTCTAGGTTATCCAAAGTGTCCATTAATGATGCAATGTCATCAATGGCCAAGTTGGTTCCTTGACTGGTGAACGGAAGTACTACATGAGCAGCATCTCCTAGGAGAATGAATTTTCCTTTGATGTATTGATCCACGCCCAACAAAATTTTACCTCGCCACAAATACAATCCATTCAAGTGATTATTCACAATCCAATTTATCCAAGTGTGATTGTATTTGGCCACTGTGTTTCTTACAAAATCAGGAAGTGATGTGCCATCCGCGATGGGGTAGTGTTTGCGTGAAAGTTGCAGATACCAGATAATTTGTCCAGTATGAAGTGGAAGAATACCGAAGGCGATTCCCATTTCTTCAAAAATAATTTTGTATAAATTGCCAGCATGTTCTCTTGTGAATTCCATGTCTTCAAAGCTTCCATTGATTTCATAAGTTGGAGCATCGAGCATTTCCGCATCCTCAAAGAGCATTTTTCTGATTTGGGAATGCAATCCATCGCAACCCAATACCCATTGGTAATGCGCGTGTTCCCAATTTTCACCAGACGACTTTTTTAAATTTTCAGAGTCGCAAGTAATTTTTTCAGGGAAACGATTAATGCGATCACTGAGATTGGAACCAAGTGCTTTTAGAAAGCTTAATCTACTTATGCCATAGATATTATCTACGCTCTGTTCATTGAGAACTTGGTGTTGATCATTGACAGTGTAAATTTTCTTGATGGATGTGGTATGGGATTCTATTGAATTCCAATAGCCCAATTTCTTTAGGCCGTCCACACCATTGGGCATGAGAAGAAAACCAAAACCTGAATTTCCAGTCAAAAGTTCAGGGTCAAATACATCCACATCCCATCCTCTTTTTTGGAATTCAAGAGAGGACAATAGGCCTGATACTCCGCCACCAACTATAGCAACTTTCTTTTTTGTGTTCATCAAATTGGCATACGAAAGAAAATCAGAAAGGTTTCAAAATGTAAAAAAATGATTTGAAACAATCAGTTATCTCTTATTTTCGCACCAAATTAATCAAGCATGGGCGTTTTAGTAGGCAAAGATTCTAGAGTGATTGTTCAAGGATTCACAGGAAGTGAAGGAACTTTTCACGCGCAACAAATGATCGAGTATGGAACCAACGTTGTTGGCGGTGTTACTCCAGGTAAAGGCGGTTCTACGCATTTGGATCGTCCTGTTTTTAATACAGTGGCAGAGGCCGTTGAGAAAGCAGGAGCCAATGTAACCATCATTTTTGTTCCGCCTGCATTTGCAGCGGATGCAATTATGGAAGCCGCTGAGGCAGGTATTCAAGTTATTGTAACCATTACAGAAGGTATTCCAGTTGCTGACATGGTCAAGGCGAAAACATATGCAGTGTCTCGTGGTGCTCGTTTGATCGGACCTAACTGTCCAGGAGTTATCACTGCTGGTGAAGCTAAAGTTGGAATTATGCCAGGTTTCGTATTCAAGCCGGGTACCGTAGGTATCGTTTCTAAATCAGGAACCTTGACCTATGAGGCTGCTGACCAAGTTGCCAAAGCTGGTTTGGGTGTAACAACAGCCATCGGTATCGGTGGGGATCCCATCATTGGAACAACAACATTGGAAGCAGTTCAATTGTTGATGAACGATCCTGCAACCAAAGGAATCATCATGATCGGTGAGATTGGTGGTGAGCTAGAGCCAAAGGCTGCAATGTGGATCAGAGAGAACGGAACCAAACCAGTTGTAGGTTTTATCGCTGGTGAAACTGCACCTAAGGGTCGTACCATGGGTCACGCAGGTGCAATTGTTTCGGGAGAACATGAGTCAGCTTCAGCAAAAAAGAAAATCATGCGTGAATGTGGAATCACAGTAGTTGATTCTCCAGCTGAAATCGGTGCTGCAATGGCCAACCTTTTGAAGTAATAACGCAATCATGAAATAAAAAAAGGGGATTCGATTGAATCCCCTTTTTGTTGTCTAAAAATTTTAATTCTGATTGACGACTATTTGTCCAATTGTCGTCTGACCAACATTCTTCAAACTTGCAGAATATTTTAATATGTTCTCAATTGTTTTTTCTGAAGGTTGGATGTTCTTCTTTTTAGAAGACTTTAAAAGAGTAGAATCTACCATAAGCAGTTGTTATTTTTTGATATAACGAATAGCTTTTGGGGATATTGTCTAGAACACAAAATTTAGAGAGGTGTTGAAGCCGATTCCACGCATGTTCCTGTTGTAGCTAAATGGAATGAAATAGTTGACTTTGGTGTCCCACAAAAAATATTTGTTTTTAAATAATTCAACACCAATGGACGGGGAGAGATAGAAGATGTCTTCTTTTTTCACTTCATTGGAAGCGGCCATGTAACCTAAGGTGTAACCTGAGTACAAGTTACCAAACTTGTTTTCGCCTCTTCCCAAATGTCTTGAATAAAAATCTTGTCCGAAGTTCATCACAAAAAGTTCTGAGAAGTATGTCGAATCGCCTGGAAGTTTTTCAATGGATTTGTAAGCACCTACACCTGCATAGCTTTTGCCTCTTGTAAAAAGATATTTGATGAAATAACCTTGGTAAGCGCTGGCTGTAATTGTGTCAACGGGGTTTTCAATTTTGAGGTAAGAGTATTCTACACCGGGCATATTGACAAAGGTAACCTTGCTGTTCTCCGGCATGGTCATTTCTTCCTCTATTGTGATGTCAACAGTGTAAGGGAGTTGATTCAATTGCAAAGCGGATCTTCTTTTTTCAAGATTGAAAATGCGGTCTTCGATATTCTGTTTTTCGCGCCACAAAGATTCAAACTGAGCAGATTTCATTTCATGTTGTGACATCACCTCTTCATAGTTGGTCTTTTTCTTTTTCAAGAATTCTATTTCCAACGAAACCTCTTCCAATTCTTCTTGATGGTCGATGGTGTTGATGATGTCGCTGCTAACATATCCCCAATTGGGCAATGCTACTCTGAGCTTTTGGTATTGTTGATCATTGAGGTTCAATGTGAGATTGATGCTGTTCTTGGTCTCATTTTGGGTTTTGATCTCTGCGTTATTTTCAGAGATGAAAGTTTTCAATGAGGATTTGGCAGAGGCAAGATCAATGGCAGTGATGTCTACGTTGATTTGAGTGGTCGTCGAAATTTCTTTTTGTGCCCAAAGCAAATTGGAGAACAACAAGATAACGAATAGCGTGATGTGTTTCATGTAAAATTATTTTGGCAAACTTAAGGATACTTAAGCTTATTGCGTAGTTTTGCATCGTTGAGGTTCTTGTTGAAGAACAAGATGAAAAGGGAATGGAGTGAGAGGCTCCAACTGTACCCGCAGCTGTAAACCCTCCGAAAGGAAGTTTTCTCCATCTAAAGCCACTGAAGAAATTTGGGAAGGCTGAGAAAATGAAAGGGTGAAGTCAGAAGACCTGCCTAAACATTAATGCCCATGGAATCCGGGAAGAGATTTCACGCAATATGTACAGATACTACTGGCTAATATTTGCCCCTATGTTTTTGTTTGCATCTATTGCAAAGGGCCAATCTCATGCAGATACTTCAAAGGTCAAATCTTCCGAGGATCAAACCATTTTAACCAACGACCTTCAAGATGTGGTTGAGATTCATGTTTGGCACTCGAGATACGGATCTATTGGAGGTGATTCATTGTGGATATCGCGGAATCTCACCTCTGATTTGGGTAGGGCCATGGCCAAAGATGGAAGAGTGGCAGTGTTTCAATACGGTCCTCCAGGAACAGCATGCGTATTGCGCTCTGCGGGATTGTCACCGGATCATTCGGAACTCAATTACAGCGGATTCTCAATGAACTCATTGACCTTGGGCATGGCCGATTTATCCATGTTGCCGAGTTTCTTTTTTGATGGCTTTTCTGCTTTTCAAAATCCTCCGGTTGGTTTTCAAACCCAATCGGCGTTGGGAAATGCAGTTGCTTTATATGTCAATAATAATATTCGTCCTAATAAAGTTAGTTATTGGACGGAGTATTCTAGTCTAAATAATTTTTCTCAAGGATTGCAGTGGAGACATTCGTTTTTAAGAAAAAAGAAGTCAGGTGATCAAAGGTTGCGACATTGGATTGAATGGAAAGCCGCTCATCAAATGTTTAAGAATCAATTTGAATATGCTGTTCCTACTTATTTGGGGGAAAAGTGGATTACACAAAATGACAATGATGTTCAGCAAACAGCTCAGATGCTCACATGGAAAACAGAAATGGTCAATGGCTATTTCAATGTTCAATATTGGAATGTTCAACGCAATGCGCAGCTACCTGTTTTGATTGGTCAGGAATTCTCTAATCAATCTCAAACCCAAGATGATGTTCAACACCGCTTGATGGTGAATTTCAAAAGAAAGAATTCAACGTGGTTTGGTGGAATGCTGAGCGCCGAAGCTGGTGGTTTTGGTCTATCTGACCACCAGAAGTATTTGCACTATTACGGTGAAATTTTAAATGAGCGCTCTGTAACCGAGACACAGCAATGGTTCAATTATGCGAATATTTATTGGACCAATACCAAATTGGATTGTCATTATCGGGTGCAGAACCGAAGTGTTCGAGTCGGGTTTAACGAGGGAGCATCAATTGATCAACAGATCCCATCTCTCTATACTGCTCATCAATGGCGCATGGGACAGACCGATTGGATGCATACAATCAAGATCAATACACAGTGGGATTATTGGCAAGATCAAGGATTGAATGAACGATATACGTTGGATTTTCGAAGCCATTATAGCAAGTATCGGTACGAATTGGAAGTGGGCGCTTCACCTTTTTATGTGGAGCGAGTGCCTGATTTCAATGAACGTTTTTGGCCAGGTAGTGGCAATCCTAATTTGTTGCCAGAAGTGGGACACGGGGCTAAATTGTATTGGAACCAAAGTTGGCATACTGGAAATTCCAGTTCTCCAAATTGGGAATGGTTGTTTGATCAAGATTTAACTTTCCGAAGGGTGAACAATTGGATTCAATGGGTTCCGCGGAGCAATGGGTTGTGGCAACCTCAAAATTGGAAATATGTAGAAGCATTTGAGTACAATGCAAATCTTAAATTGAATAAGTCTTTTCAGAGTCTGCGCTGGGGAACAGTGATGAGCTTGCAGCATTTAAATAACCGGTCATGGAAGATTTCAGAGAAAGTAGGTGAGGGTGATTTATTGCCTTATTCGCCAAGATGGCGCGGAAGTTTCGAGACTGATTTTACTTTGAAAAATGGGTTATTTGTTCAATTCAATTGCCGGTATATCGGTGAACGTAGCATGAACGAAAACCAAGATGCAGGTTCGGTTTTACCAGCTGTTCAATTGATGGACTTAAAGATTGGAGGACCGATACCTTCCATGCCCAGAGGCAGCTATTGGCAAATAGGTTGCGACAACTTTGCCAATGTCAGCTATCAAGAGGTTAAGGGATATGCCTTGCCAGGAAGAGTTTGGAATGTTATGATAAAAATTGAAATACAATAAAAAATGAATAGAAAACAATTTAGAAATGTCTTTGCTATCGGCGCATGTGCGCTTTCTTTTGCATCTTGCGATCCTTTTGAACCAGAACCAGAACCCATTGTGAACTACAATAATGGAGTTTGGATGATCAACGAAGGTGGTTTTGGACAAAACAATGGCTCTATCACGGTTTACTCCAGTGGAGTGCGCTATGCCGACCCATTCTTAGAAGTGAATGGAGCGCCAGCTGGAGACATTTTGCAACGCGTAATTAGAGAAGGTAATGTGTATGTCGCGGTCAACAATGGGGGGAACAAAGTGGTCGTGGGTGATGCATCAACTTTGAAAGTGAAGTATGAAATAGCGGCATTGGACTATCCCAGAGATGTAGCGGTAAGCGGCGAATTCTTGTACGTCGCTCAAGGTGCAATGGCAGGAAAAATAGGAAAGTATAATTTGAGCAATGGTGCCTGGGTCGCTGATGTTGCAGTAGGAAATGGTCCAGAGCGGTTGCTCATCGTGAACAATCAATTATGGGTGGCCAATAGCGGCGGATGGTTAACGGACAATACCATCTCGGTTATTGATCTCAATACTTTTCAGGTTCAATCAACTTTGTACACCGGTGATCGTCCAACAGATATAGTTTGGGAAGAGCAGTCAGGAAGGGTATTTGTCCTCGGTATGGGTGAAACTTTATACGATGCCAACTGGAATATTTCAGGGCACACCATTGCGACACTGACAGGATTCGAAAGTGACTTGTCGTCATTTGGACAAATCCAAGTTGGTGCAGAAGGAGATCATCCCAAATACATGGATGTCATCAATGGTGAGATATTGATCGTCAATGGTGGTGTTGACGCATATACCAACACAAGCGAATTAATCTGTGACGATTGTATCAATGGTAACTATTATTCGATAGACGCAGATACAGATGGAAACATTTGGTTAACCTCTGTACCCGATTACGTTTCCAATTCTTCTGTTTTTAAATACAATTGGAGTACGAGGACATTAAAAGGAAATTATCAAGGCGGCATAGCCACACATTCGGTCATCGTTCCTTAATGATTTTTATCTGAGCTGAAGCCTGCTTTTTCTTTGGAGAAAGCAGGCTTTTGTGAT
>JBDLUK010000137.1:0-5284 GCA_039805365.1 Bacteroidota bacterium
ATTGGTGAGTCGATTTTAAGTATTCGCATTCTTTACGTTTCCTACTCTGTTTTAATCTGTTCTTTACTTTTTGTTTGATCAAAAAGTGAAACTAAAAAGAAAGAGAATGAAAAGAAGAATGAAAATGAATACTAAAACAACCGATTCACCGATATACAGATCCACCGCTAGGGCGAATGTTCATTCGCCCCGACGGCCAATCCATATTACTCTATAATTAATCTAATCCTCTCTTCTCCAACCATCACCAAATACATACCAGTAGCCAAATCTCCGAATTCTACTTCCACCGAATTGCCATTCATGACAACTTGAGATTGGAAGACCATCTTGCCAGTGATGTCGGTGATGACAATTTGTTTTACTTCTTCTTCAGCGCTGTTCGTCATCAAAGTGAAGCGTCCGGTGCTTGTTGGATTCGGGTAGAGCGAAACTGCCTGTCGGGGCGAATAATTATTCGCCCTACTAGCGCTCTCGCTCTGAAGAACCATGCCCGCTGTTCCGGTCTTTAAGCACTGTGCTGTTCCCCAGTTGCCGACTTCTCCATTGGCATGGATGGGACGGACGCGAACATTGTAGGTCTTGCCAGTGCCCATTACTGGAACGTTGTTTAAGAAGAATACCGTCGTGTTCAATCCGCCCAATACCGACACCGGTGCTTGCACCGATGGAAGTTGTTGGGTAAACTCCCACTCGTAGCGTTGTGCGCCGCAGATGGTGCGATCAACAGAGATGGACGATGTCGTGGTCTTGGTGTTGGGACAACGATCCGATGCGCGAAGTGCAATGGGCAATTCTGCATTGAGCGTCACAGTGCATGTTGTAGTTGCGTTAGCCGTGATGCTCGTGTAGTTTCCTGCTGCATCGGGAATCGCGTAGATTACCGGAATGCGCAAGGTGTACACTTTGGCTGCATTGGACATGTTTGCTGGGAAGATGGTTCCCAATCGCGAAACGACTGAATTCGCACTTGTTGTAATATAATTCCAAGGTGTGATATTCAGGTTCGCGTTGTTTTGCGTTGCACTCAGGATATCAAAATTGTAGTTCGATGCATTCCCCTTGTACTGCGCCTTGAAGCTCGTGCAGACATTGGGGTATATACCCGTGTTGTTGCTGTAGTAGTGATCACACGTCGACTCCACAAAGTGGTTGAAACACATCTTGGCGCTGGAGTTCATTGGTCCACTGATGTTGTGCACCGTAATGTAGTAGGTCTGGCCAACGAGCAAGTCGTCTGTGATCAACACCTGATTACCCGTTGCGGCAGTTGAGGCGGTATAGACTTCATGTTCCGTTTCGATCAATTGGAAACAGCCATTGTTGTAGCTGTATAGACGAATTTCGTTGTCCCCGAAAGCGGCAGAAAGGGATGCACGCAAAGTGTTGTATTGGGCTGTCATGCTGTACCAAAGATCCAGACCGTTTCCATCGATGATGGCAGAGTTGGTACCATTGTTCAGGTTGGCTGATTTAATTCCATTTCCCGAGCATACTGGAAACAAATTGGTAGTAACAGCAATGGCATTCACAGATCCCGAAGTCAAACCTTCATCCACTTGTCCATCGCAGTTATCGTCTAGGCCGTTGCAGGATTCCGGTTGTGGCAGAATACAACTGCCATCATCCTTGTTTGCCTCTGGATTAAAATTACAAGCCAGTGGATTGATACAGCCCAAGATCTCCACCACATCTGGTTGTTGAAACCCTTGCGTGAGCAGCACATTCCCATTGCTCAGGGTAGCGATAAACGTTTCCCCTGCAGAGTGAGAAGCTTGGACCGCAGGCAATTCCACCCAACCACCCCAAGAGACCATGGCCGAGCGATCAATGGTTTGGGCGGTTAAGAATCTTATTGGAAAGGAACAAAAACAGAAAATTAAAATTCTTGGGATCATATTGAGTGGCTTATATTGCTTTCATTCTATTGACAAATTGCTTAAAATTTTTCCAATTCGCATCTGTGGTGTAATCCTCATTAAATTGTTGCCAATAAATTGGATTTTCAGCCATTTCAATGGCATAAAAAGCAAACATTTCCTTAGCCATTTTTTTCTGCAAAAGCCCTTCGGAAATCAGAATATTAATTTCTTCATAAAATCCAATGAAATAATAAAAATCAAAAAGAGTAATATCATCGGGAATAATATTCCTTGTGCTTGAATCGAAATTCCATAGTTGGATGTGACTTACTATTTTTCTTAGAGAACTCTCATTTTTAAGATTTCGACGAAAAGTAACGAACTTTTCTAATTCAATTAATTTCTTGTCTTTATGATATCTTCGGAATGTTACTACTCCTCCTACAATAGCAAGAAGACAATATATAACTTCAATTAATTCTATTTGGGAAAA
The DNA here is from genome assembly GCA_039805365.1 of Bacteroidota bacterium. GTDB lineage: Bacteria > Bacteroidota > Bacteroidia > Flavobacteriales_D > Sanyastnellaceae > CAMCTV01. Next base: position 2,356 of record JBDLUK010000137.1, read on the forward strand.
TATCATTTTTAAATATGAATTTATTTATTAGTTTTTAACGCAACGCACACTAAAGCCGTAACGCTCAGCGCTGGCGCTGCGGCTTCCAATTGAAAGGCCGTAGGTCAGTACGCGGTGCCAAGCGAAGCTAAAATCGCTCTCTGTACTACTCCACCAGTCCCCGTCGAAGCCACGGTAGCCGTATGGTCCATTGAAGTGGCGGAAACCGCCAGGGAGGGCCGTGAAACCTGAACTGTTGGTTGCGCCTGTATTGGGGGATGTCCAGTTGGTGATGGCCTTTAAGGCTCCTCCTTCATTGTTGTTTCCTCTCCATCCTACTGTCTCTTGATTTGCAACCGACATCCCCAAACTCCCTTCCAAATACATCCACTCACAATCGGTGGGTACGTGCCAACCTGTGGGGCAGAGACCTCTGGTATCCACCGTGGTGTACCAGTTGTACAACTTGCCATAGGTGACATCATTGGCGAGATCGTTGTTGTAAATGGCATAAGCACCTGTTGTGGTGTTTTGCCAAGTGGTGTTGTCTAAGCCGGTTGGAATCAAGTCGCCATTGCGGTATTGATCCGTTGCCAGATTATCCGCAAACCAACATTGCCCGCCAATCTCTACCAAATCATAGGTTCTTCCATCGTAAGTCAATGAAGTCTGTCCTCCGCAACCGGTTATGCTGATGTTTTGGTTGGCGCATGTTGTATTTCCCGGTAAAACTTGTGATCCCAATCCACCAGTACTAACTGGACTTTGCGGATTGGCAGCACTAATCCCCGGAACAATCACACTATTGCCACCAATGGTGAGTGTATCCCCAGTCGCACTCGCTCTCACTCCCACTCCGTTTGCATACAACGCATACGGCACACTCATCATCTGCTGGGTGCCCAAATCTGTGCTGCCCAACATCACATGCATGAACTTGGCGCCACTGCCCCAATTGATGCCGGAAAAGTTGCCCTGTGAGACAACGCCATTGCCCACCACACAAGACACCAATCCTTGGGCATTGCTCGTTAATGCATGACTCTCTTCGTACACCACCGCACCTGTAGCTGTGCCATCATGAATCATGATGGTCAATGACACCGCGGTGCTGGACATCAAGCTACCATCGGCGTTGCGCAATACCGCTTGGTAGGGAATACCTTGCGGTGACTGAGCATACATGGATTGGACCAACATCCAAAACAAACTCACCATCACCATCTTGAAAGCCAAACGATTTTTTTTCATTTTCATATTTTTTCTTTCTTATTTCTTTTCATCTCCTCATCCCTTCATCACCTCATCCCTTCATCCCCTCATCTCCTCATCCCCTCATCTCCTCATCCCCTCTCCTGCCAGCGTAAATTCAATCTTCCTCCTTCACTAAATCGGTAACACTTCTTGCGCCGATCATACACCAAGGGGGCTCCCATTTGCTCTCTTATCGCCCTCAACATGCCGTACATCGTCCGTATCGAAACTCCAAACTCCTTGGCTTTGTCTGCTGCTGTTCCTAATTCCTCTCTCGCAATTCCATCAATCAATCGCTGCATGCCATCTATTTTCATGCATACAAATGAAAAATCATTGACTGAAATATGCTTGCAGTCAATATTTTTCCCAGTGCCAATGCAATCTTCCTTCGCGCTCAAATTCATAATGCCCTCTCAGCTTATTAAATCGAACAGGGGCACCGCATTGCCTTTTCAAAATATTGATGTATACATACACCATGCGCTCCGATACCTCAAGCCTATTGGCCAACTGCAAAGGGGTACCCGTGCTGGATTGCGCTATGAGGTGAATCAAATACTGCATTTTTTCTATTTGCATCAAAACAGGATTTCCAAACAATCGTTTTCCCGTTACATTTGTCCCGATGGGTGATGAAAAAAAATTACTTTGGCTGAGCTACCTCAATGGGAACAATGAGGCGCTTCAATCTTTGTATCCATCTTTCTTTCTCCCCTTGCGGTACGCAGCGCTCTATCATGTGAAACAAAAAAATGTGGCTGACGATTTAGTTCATGATGTATTGCTGATACTATTGGAAGCCTCTCCAGACCAAAGAAACCAATGGAAGAGCATTGCACGTTTTGATCTTTATGTTCAGTTTATGCTGCGCAACAAATGCATGGATTTTTTACGTAAAAAAAACAGAACATTCCCAACGTGGATGTTTGCCCCATCCGCTCATGCTATCCACCAAGCGCAATGGATGTTTGACGAATATTGCCAAAAGGTTTTGTCTGAAAACCAATCCCAAATTTTCAATTTGCACATACAAGGTTTCGATAACCATGAGATTGCATCCAAGAACAACATCTCAGAAAAGACAGTGCGCAATCAACTGTCCCTATCCAAACAAAAACTAAGAAGACTATGGATACCCTGCCTGCTTTTCATGACCAACATCTGGTAATATCCCATGGCCTTGCCTTACTTGGTGAACCTCAAACATTTGATGCTTGGATTCATTTTTGCATCCAACATCCTAAATGTCCAGATGACATTCATGGTTTGTATCAAGCGTATTTATCGCATCAAAAAAATTGTGTGACGTTACAACAGGAAATTGAGGAAGATCAAAAAAAATTCACACATCGCATCCATTCAAAAAACAAAAACTCCTTTTTCAAATATGCCGCTGCTGTAGTCCTGCTCTTGGGGATGGGTGGTGGATTTTGGTGGATGCAATCCCAACCATACTCACCATCCTTTGACGACCCTGGCTTTCCCAATATGTTGGACGAATCTTACCATTCTAACTGGGGAAAATGTCAATATTTATTGCGCAAACACCAATGGGATGAGTTGACAACTTGCATTGAATCCACTTTCCCACAAACCCAAAGTGACACTCTTCAATATTACCTTGGATTAAGCGCCTATCAAACGGGGGATTGGAACGATGCGGAAACGCACTGGGCGCGTGTATCCGAAGCAT
>JBDLUK010000138.1:0-10252 GCA_039805365.1 Bacteroidota bacterium
CTGAAATGTATGTTGGAATTTTAGCTATATGGCTTTCCGGGAATGCATATGTTCCAATCAATCACAAATTCCCATCAGAGCGTCTTCAGAAAATTGTACAGGAAAGCAATGTGTCTCTTGTGTTGGGGGCCAATGTTTTAGAAAAAATCCGTTTGGATTTAAATTCTGTTCAATGGATCAATTATTCTGAATCATCGGAAAAGTTAGGAGATGATGCTTACGTTCCGTTCGAAGCTGCATATACCTTGTTTACTTCAGGGAGCACGGGTGTGCCCAAAGGGATTCCCATTAGCCACGAAAATTTGGATGCCTTGATGGAGGATATGTGGTTGAGATATCCATTGAGCCAAAGAAACAAAGTTTTACAAGCTTTTGAATTGAGTTTTGATGTGAGTATCGCCTGTATCCTTCTAGCTTGGACGCAAGGCGCTCATCTTGTTGTGGCTGATTTAAATGGCATCACAGCCATTCAAGCATTTAAGTCCGTTTACGATTATCAAGTGGATTTTGTGGTTTTACCGCCATCAGCATTGTTCTATATCAAAAAGTTGAAATTGTTGGCGATGCCCATGCCATGGGTAAAGCAAACCTTATTTACCGGAGAAGCCTTGTCTTGGAATGTCGTTCAAGATTGGAAGACCTCAGCGTTTTATTCAGAAATTGACAATGCATATGGACCTACCGAAGGTACCGTTTGGTCCTTGATCGATACATTGGATGACTCCATTGAGCAACAACTGGTAAATGGACTTTGTCCAATAGGTCAAAGCCTAAAAACCATACAGATACAAATTGTAAATGATAAAGGGGATCAAGTAGCAAAGGGTGAACGTGGTGAACTTTGGATAGGTGGCCCTCAGATTTTTCATGGCTATGTTAATCTTCAAGAGAAAACCAATGAAGTATTATTTGAAGAAAAGGGTATTCGTTGGTACAAAACAGGCGATATCGTTTTTCAAAATGAGTTTGATAAGATCATGTATGTCAATAGAAAAGACAACCAGGTTCAAATCAATGGTTATCGCGTCGAACTCGGCGAGGTAGAACATCACTTGAGAAATTGTTTGTCCAGTGATGCCGCGGTAGTCTTGGCACATAGCAACGAGAATGTAACCGAATTATTCGCGTTTATCGAGTCTGAAGATAAAAGTGAAGAACAGATTCTTGATGCGCTAAGAAAAAATTTGCCGGCTTATATGGTTCCTAGAAGTGTTTTCATATTACCTTCATTGCCCGTCAATGCAAGTGGAAAAATTGACAAGACCAATTTGAGAAATACATACTTAGAGATATGAGTCACAATATAGAGGAAAGAGTGAATGGCGTATTCCGAAGAATTTTTAAAAATGATTCGATACAAGTAAATAGAACAACTACTGCCCAAGATATCAAGGGTTGGGATTCGATTACTCATTTGCATATCATAAGTGGAATGGAGGAAGAATTTTCTGTTGAGATTACTGGATTTGAAGTGATGAATATGGAAAATGTAGGTGACTTATTGGATTTGCTTTCCGATAAATTGGCCGAGTAAAAGATGGTATTCCAATCCTGGAATTTTATTTTGTTTTTGCTTGTGGTGGTAGTCGCCACAAGATGGACTTTGCCGCAATGGCGATGGCTCATATTGTTAATTGCTTCATACTTCTTTTATTCTTTAACAGGTTGGATTCCGCTGTTGCTATTGATCTTTAGTACGCTCTTGACATTTCAAATAGGAAAGTGGTTGGGGAATGAAAAAGACCAAAAAAAGCGATATCGTATTTTGGTTTTGAGCGTTTTCATTCAAATCTTTCAATTGGCTGTCTTTAAGTACATGGGATTTTTTGAATCGATATTTCAATTGTTTTCATCATGGACAGGTCATCATCAGCACGACGCTTGGACCAAACTTATTTTACCCTTGGGCATTTCTTTTTATACATTTCAAAGTATGGGTTATGTCTTTGATGTGTATTATAAAATTAGAAAGCCGGAATTGCACCTTGGGCATTATTCACTTTACGTTTCTTTCTTTCCGCAAATACAATCAGGACCGATAGGAAGAAGCAAGAAGATCTTACCTCAATTGTCCTCGATTCCTACATTGAGCGACGATAAGTTGAGGTATTTTACAATGCTTTTTGTCTGGGGATTGATGAAAAAATTGGTCATAGCCGATCGATTGGGAAACTATGTTGATCCCATTTATGCCCATCCTCAAGGACAAGGAGCTTGGGTATGGTCATTGACATTGGTCATGTACACCTTTCAATTGTACACAGATTTTTCCGCGTATTCAGATATGGCGCGTGCGATAGCCGGATTTGTAGGCGTTGAGATTCCTGAAAATTTTATGTATCCCTATAAGGCCAATAACATCACTGATTTTTGGAGGAGATGGCATTTGTCATTGTCGGGGTGGCTTCGTGATTATATCTACACGCCAGTGATGTTCGCGTTTAAAAAATACAAGGAGGGGGCAATAGTTCTGGCCATTGTGATTACGTTTTTGATTTGCGGAATATGGCACGGCCCCAAAATGACCTTTGTAATTTTTGGATTGGTGCAAGCGATCCTCTTGTTATTTGAGTATTTCACAAAGAGCATACGAGAGAAGATTCAATCAAAAATTTCAGAGAATATTTATCAGAGAATAAGTATTGCACTCACTTTTCTGGTTATTTCAATTTGCTTTATTTTATTCCGAGCTGAGGACATGAAAATGGTCAGTTCCATTGGTACTGAAATTTTAAACTGGGATGGTATGCTTTTGAAGCAATATGTCGCAGAGAAGAATCTATCGAAATTATTGGGTATTGCTACTCTGATATTGTTGTTTGTAGTTTTTGAAGAAAAGATGGAACAAACGATGAAGCAAGATGGATTATCTCGTTGGATACAAATGTTAATCGTTTCAACCTTGCTCATACTTATTGGCGTTACAGGAGTTTTGGGCAAAGAAGAATTTATCTATTTTCAGTTTTGATGAGAACATTGGGCTGGCTCATATCGACATTGTTACTCACCGTCTTCGGATACTTGGTTATTTATGGACTTTGTTGTTCAATCAATTACAATGGTCGACCATTGGTTTATTTGTGGTCTGATTACTATTCCTCTAACGGTGGACCTACACATTTGAAATCGCAGGAATGGAATAGCCATTGCGAAAAATACAAGCAATGGGATGCGGTAATTCTTGGGGCCTCCCGTGCGGAAAGAAGTTATGATCCGCAATTTTTCGCGAATCATGGCATGGAAATATTCAATTTTGGAACCTCCGCGCAGAGTATTCAAAATTCAAGAATTTTGGTGGATCATATTCTTACGGGCTCATGCAGTACCAGGGAAATTTGGCTGGATGTCTATCCAGCATCATTCAAAGATGATGCTTTAGAGTCATCGGCAGATTTGATACAAAACATTGGCTTTGTTGAAGTCCCTTTTGAAATAGCACAAGAGAATAAGGACTTTCGTATGATCAATTTATTATTGAAAAGGTATTTTTGTGAAAATGGCGAAGTACCATTGGCCAATGCTTCTTACAAGAGAAATGGATATGTTTCTGTTGATCAAACTTTATCCATTGAATTAAAAAACAAGTTGAAAAATTTTCATCCGTATGTAAGTTCTGATTTCCAAGTGGGTGAAAAATCTTTAAAAGCATTTGAATCCATTTTAAAGATTTGCGCAGCGCATCATGTAAAGTTTAGGGCAATTGTATCACCCGTATCTGCCTTTGGTTCTCAATTGGAAATGAATAGAATGCTAGATTCAATCTTACCAGTAATGGAAAAGTACAATTCCACGTTAATCAATTTGTCAAATACGCAAGGAATTGAAACCAGCCTTCATTTCTATGACGAGAAGCATTTGAATACGAATGGCGTTAAGCTTTTCAATCAGTCCTTGCTAAAATGTTTAACCAAGTGATTTCAATCACATTTGGTTCACACGCTAAACATTAATTTAGATTCATGAAAAAATCACTTCTTTTTTTATTGATACTAATTTCTGGAATGGCCAAAGCGCAGGAATTGAGCATCGTTGAAATGAACAACACCAATTTGGGTGGATTGCAATCATTTGTGCATGGTGAACATCAGAATTATGTAGTGATTTTTGGTGGGCGATTGGATGGTTTACATCGTCGCCAACCCTTTGCGGCATTTGATATTGCGGGTCACAATACTGAAATTCAACTCTGGAATACGAATACTCAAAATGTAATTTCAGTTTCCACTTCAAGCTTCCCGGATTCAATAGCAGAACAAATTCATAGTACCAATGCCAATTTTACCCAACAAGGGGAATATCTTTTGGTTGCGGGCGGATATGGATACTCCGCAATACAAGGCGATCATATCACATTTCCTAGACTCCTTGTTTTTCACATACCTACCTTGATTCAAGCCATTCAGACCAATCAAAGTCTTTTGCCATCATGCATAGGTATTTATCACCATGATGGATTTGCCGTGACCGGTGGAAAATTGGTTGTCATGGACAACATTTTTTATTTGATAGGAGGGCATCGATTTGATGGAAGATACAATCCAATGGGACCCGACCACGGTCCAGGATTCACACAAGTTTATACCAATGCAATCAGAAGATTTGAATGGAATATCAACAATGGAGTAGTATGGTTGCCGGAATGGAATGATCCCAATTTATTGCACCGCAGGGACTTTAATGTATTGTCTACTATTGTTCCAGTTTCACAACAACAAAACATTTCTATCTATTCAGGCGTTTTTCAAATCGGTAATGATATTCCATACTTAAATGCAGTAAGTGTTCAACCTCAAGGTTTTTCAGAAGTGCCTGATTTTGCCCAATATTACAATCATTATCATTGTGGCAGTTTCGGTATTTTCAATTCCTCGAATCAGAAAATGTCCCATTACTTTTTTGGAGGCATTGCTCAGTATTACGACAGCTCTGGTGTTTTGATTCAGGATAACAATGTGCCTTTTGTTAGAACAGTCGCCAAAGTTGAACAAGCGGCAAATGGAGCCTGGACAGAACATTTGTTACCATTCCAATTGCCAGATTACCTCGGTGCGGGGTCTGAATTTATTCCTGCTGAAGGAATCGCAACATTCAGCAACGGCGTGATCGAATACTTGCCGGAATGGAACAATCAAGATTCTGTTTTGCTTGGCTATTTGTATGGTGGTATTCGAAGTTCAGCTAAGAATATTTTTTGGACCAATGATGGTGATTTGAGTAGTGCCGCCCCTACTGTCTTTAAGGTTTATTACCATCCTGAACATGCACAATCCGTCATCAATCAGCAGAGTTTCAATGGTTGGCAGATGCAAGTTTATCCCAATCCGTTCAATGAAAGTATTTACCTAAGTATTGAGTTAGACAATAGTTCAGATGTAATTGTAGAGTGGAGGGATGCTGAAGGAAAATTACTTGAGACAAATGCGTTCAACGCACAAGATGCAGGTAAACATGAGTATGTAATAAGCAATAAGTCCCACTGGATTGGTGGGACTTATTTGATGACTGTTACTGCGGAAGGAAAAAGCTTCACGCAGCGGATAATTTTCTCGGATTAATTTCCGGCGTTCTCTTCAGGTTGACTTACGGCCATTTTTCTCATGGCCAATTCTTTGGCGAATTCGATAAATACGCGATGAGCTTGCGTGAAAAGGAAACGATCTTCAAAAGATTTGTGAACGATATTTCTTCGGGCCATACCGTTGATTAACGTGCGACGGCTGTCTTGGTCCTTCAACGCCTTGTTGCTTTCGATCAAATCAATGAATGAACTGTTCTCAAAATATCGATCGATCTCTTCATAATTGAACTCGTGGTAGTCCAACATTTCCATGAAGTTCTGACCATCTTTGTCCAATTCGTAACATAGGATAGCTACGAAAATACTAACATCTCTTGAAAAGTTCTCTTGTGTCTCTTTGGACAATAAATAGCTGAATTCGGGTTTTAAAATCAAATCAAGATCAAAGCTCAATTTGAAAAACTCTTGGTAGAATTTATCGTTTTCTTTCAATGAATTGTAGTGGTCTTCATTACTTAAAATGAATTTACCACCCATCAAATCTTCTACAATACGTTTATGGTGACTAGGGTATACCATCTTTAAATTTTTACAGGATTATCAATCTTAATTTTAGGCAAATCGATTCGCGCATTCAATGTTTCAATCGTTGTCCGCTCATCTTTCTTTGGGAATTCTACACTCAATGCTTCATCGAATAAAAGACCTGTGATCGCAAAGAATTTTTCTGTTTCGATATGTGAAAAATCTTTGAGTAGCATTTTCGAGCACCACCCAAAAAAGTCTTTTACAGGTAATTCAGCATTGAGTTGTGTCAAAAACAGTTCACGATCAAATATCCATTTGTCAAATTGCATATCCGTCTCTTCGTAATACACAGCTTCCTGGGTTTCAAATTGCTCAAAGAACTCTTTCACTTTAAAAAGCATGTCCTTGGCGTAAACCATGGTTCTAGAACCTTTTAAAAGTGGTGGAGTTTGTGTGCGATAAGGATGACGAAGGAACTCAATGAAACCAGTTAAAATTAGGGACTCAGTTCTAATTCTTTCCAACAAAGGCAACAATTCATTGGTCAATATTTTGGATTGACGCAGCAAATCTTGGTTGGTTTGAATCAATTGCATGTATAACTTTTCAAACTCAGTTCTGATAGTCTCATCTGCAAAATCAAGGCGCTTGCGATTGGCATACTCACTCACCTCCATCAACTTATTGGTGACAGATTCAGAGTGATTCACATCCAAAATTTTGTTCAATGGTAGGATGTAATACTCAATCCAGAAGGAAGCCTTGTGCACTTTCTCCCGATACTCGACGCGCTCAATGTTGGATTTCAAATCGCGCGTTTCACTGAGCAATCGAAATGCATTTCGCTCCACCAAATCAACAAACTCGCGTATCTGATGAGAGATGTTTTTAATTCGTTCCATGAGTATATCACGATCATGATTTTCTCCCAAACGAATTTTCATGTACAATTCAGAAATGGCGCCTTTGTATTTCTCAATGGTTTCAGGTAAAAGAGGTTTGAACTCAAATAACAAGAACTCCATCATTTTAAAATACACGTCACGCATTTCAAAATCACTGCCAATGCTTCTGACAATGCGATATTCTTTCAGCTTGCCTACAATGTTTTGTTGACCATGCTTTTTGACAATCATGTCAAAAGCTTCTTTTGAAATCAAACCGTCATGCGATTGGAATTCAAAAAGGTCGCGCACTACATCAAAGTAGGTATGCAAAAAGTTTAATATGGTCCGTGGTTCTGCCTTAATCATTGTAGTCGCTTTCGACGTTTTCGATCAAATGAAATTTCAATTTTACGGCTTGAACATCTTCTAAATGCTCAGGCGCATATTGGTATTGTATATCAAATGTTTCCATTAGTTCAATAAGTTTAATTCTTCACGTCTTACGGCGTGTTGTCTGTCATTTAAGTTGATCTTTCCTTTTGAGCGGAAAATGAAGTAATACTTGGAGAATCCATCATACGGCTGTGGTGCAGCGAAGATGGGCAAGTAATTGTGTTCTTTACAGAATTGCACCAGCTGTGGACGGTTTTGTTCGTCAATGGTTCCAATCTCGTCTATGAACAAAGCAATCTTGTTCTGGGGACTGCTAATCGCAAGGCGATTGATGATGGCCATTACAATAACCAAACGAATCATCCTATCTGTACCATCAGATTCAACCTGCTCTTTCAAATCCACACGCTTCAATGTCCCTTTGATATTCAAGTGCAACTCGATATCGAAAAGATCTTCAAAGTCAATGGTTTTTCCATTGTCCAAATAAGTATTCAAGATTTTCAAATCTTCTCCTTGCTCAAATTCAAATGCCAATTGAGAAGTAAGGTTTTCGATGGATGAAATTCTTTCCAAATCAAACAGTACTCTCTTGTTGTCTACCAATTCAATGCGCAAACTCTCAATGTTGGAGATGCGTGTCTTGGACAATGAGTCGTTGAATTTGTTGTAAACAAAAGCCTTGAACTCTTCGTAACGTTTTCTTAAGTTGTAAGCTGGATTGGCAAACTGGGTTGAAATAGAAGCCAACAAGCCATCAATGGATTTTTCTTTGTCTTGAACACAAGCAATCTCATCCTCTACAAACTTGATAAATTCACTTTCATCAGCAGTTGCTGAATTGGTCTTGAATCGCAACTGATCAAAAGAACGGTCTTTGGTAGCTTTCAATGTCTCACGATCTTGGCTAACCAATTTGATCTTCTGATAAATATCGTCCAATGACTCAGTGGTATCAAACTCAGTTGGAATAATTCCCAACATCTCTATCTCTTGCTTTCTGCGCTTTAACTCAATAAGTCGCTCTTCAGATTTGCGAATCTCTTCTTTCCAAGTTTCAAGGGCCAATGTCTTCTCATTGATTTCTTTCTTCAATTTGCGCAAGGCGTCTTCAAATTGCTCTTTCTCGCCTTTGATTTCGCGAAGCGTCTTACCCAACTCAGAACTTTTCTTTTCTAGATTCGGCTTTTCTTTCAATTTGCGCAACTTCTCTTTGGTTGCTTCAATATCCTCGTTGACTTTCTGTAATTCCTTTTGCGCCTTATCCAGGTGCATGGCAACGGCCCAAAGTTTTTCAAGTTCAACTTTCTCACTTTGAATTTCAGCCAATTCTTCTTTTAGAACTTTAACCGAGGGAAGATCTTTTCCAACCAATTCTTTTGGCAATTTCACTTCACCATCAAAGATGTTCATGGATGCTGCCGCCTTGGTGATTTTCTTTTTCACCAAATTAGAAGGAAGTGTAGCGAACTCTGGTGAGAAAACTGCATTCAATAATTTACGCGTATCGTCATCATTGGTGATTTTTTGAATCAACTGATCATCGTAATTCTTGATTTGATTCTCCAACAAAGCAATTGCGCTATCCAATTTTCCTAGCTTAGATTCCAATTGCTTGGTGTCTAATTTTTTATTCTCAACCGTAGTAATTCGGACTTCGGTTTCTTTTCTTTTCGCATCAAGATTTACTAGAGCTTCCTCTAAAAATTTCTTGGTTTCAAAAGAGTTAATCTCGTCCAATTGAGTTTGAAGTTGAATAAATTCTCTTTCTAACATCTCTACCTCAATCTCCTTCTTACCAATCTCACGGTTCAACTCCTCTTGTTGCGGCTTCAATTTTTCATTGACCGTGACAAGTGTCGTTTGGAAATTTTTTTCTTTGTCTAATCTTCCAGAATCCAAGTCGTGAATAACGCCGTTGTACTGTTTGTCAAAAGCATAAACCAGGTCGCTTACAATTTTATTCTTGGCTTTGAACAAATTGACAACTTCTCTGAACTCTTCAAAATCTTTTTGAATGGCCTTGATGGTTTTGATCTCATCATTGATGCGCAAAAGATCATTGATGTCTTTTTTGTTCTTTTGAGAAAATGACAATCCTTCATTTTCGCGGTTATCGGCAATGATCAAACTCTCTTTCAAAGTTTTGTTGGTAATCAATTTGGAATTGATCAAATAGCGATACACCTTAGAGAAGTTGTTGGACAACCCGTCTGTTCTAACGCTGTCTTCTAACCAAATAACTGCTTCATTTCTTTTACCACGAGCATATACAGCATTGAAAACTTCTGTTTTACTCTTGTACAAATACAATTCAACACCTTCAGCTTCTAATGTACTTTGAACTTCATCCCATTTGCGGATGCGCTGGTGTGCTCCTTCTTTTGTAAAAAAGTACTGCGAGCGATACTCGCAATTCAATCTAAAATATTCCAACTCACCATCGCTATCACGTTTCACCAAAATACAATACTCGGCATCGTTCTTCTTGATTTCAAAGATGATGTAGCTTTGGTTGTGAGTAGGGAAGTAGTGGTGAATGGTTTCTTTGTCACCGCGACGTTGTCCTGAGAAGGACATCTTAGATCCATCGACAATAAACAAAAAGTTCAAGGTATAAATCAATGTGGATTTCCCTACGTTATTCGGTCCCACCAATTGCAATGAATCGCAATCATCCAAACGCATTTCTGCGTTCACGTAAGTACTTGTGTTGATACCAATAATTCGTGTAATCATGTAGAATTGTTTAGGGCTGAGCAAAGGCTCAACCTTGTAAAACTAATCGGCAATTACGGCCCGAAAAAGAGGTGTTAATGAAATGGGGAAAACTTAAGAAATTGGTGAATCGAAGCCTTTATTTTGTTGAAAACTATTCCACTTGAAACTTGCAATATTAACCCAATGTATTCACGGATGCCGCATC
>JBDLUK010000139.1:0-3700 GCA_039805365.1 Bacteroidota bacterium
ATCATGTACCCCAAGAATGCATACAGCTATACCCAAAACTTTATGCACATGATGTTTGGTCTTCCAACTCATGAGTTTGAGCCAGATCCAGTTATTGATGATGCATTGAACAAACTTTTAATTCTTCATGCTGACCACGAGCAAAACTGCTCTACATCAACTGTGAGAATGGTCGGTTCATCTCAATCTAACTTATACTCTTCTATCTCTGCAGGTATTGCTGCATTGTGGGGACCACTTCACGGTGGTGCTAACCAAGCTGTAATCGAGATGTTGGACAAAATCAACCAAAGCGGTGGTGATGTCGGCAAATTTGTTGCAAAGGCAAAAGATAAAAATGACTCTTTCCGTTTGATGGGATTTGGTCACCGTGTTTACAAAAACTTCGATCCTCGCGCTCGTATCATCAAGAAAGCTTGCGACGATGTATTGAACCGTTTGGGTATTCACGATCCAGTATTGGATATCGCAAAACAATTGGAAGAAGTTGCATTGAAAGACGAATACTTCGTAGAGCGCAAATTGTATCCAAACGTTGACTTCTACTCTGGAATCATCTACCGCGCTATTGGAATCCCAACTGAAATGTTTACAGTAATGTTTGCATTGGGTCGCTTACCAGGTTGGATTGCACAATGGAAAGAAATGGTAGAACAAGGAGAACCAATTGGTCGTCCACGTCAAATCTATACTGGTCCTACTCAACGTGAGTATGTTCCAATTGCAAAAAGACACTAATCATTATAGAGAATACAATGGAAGGAAAAGTTTCCGTTGAAATGAAAGACACCGTAGCTACGGTGTCTTTTTTTCATCCCCAAAGCAATAGTTTACCCGGTGCGTTATTGCGCGAATTGGCTTCAACCATTACGAGTGTAGGTCAAAATCCAAATGTCAATGTGATTGTATTGCGCAGTGAAGGAGAAAAGGCATTTTGTGCCGGAGCGAGTTTCGATGAGTTGGTTGCCATTGACAGCCCTGAAAAAGGAGATCATTTCTTCAGCGGTTTCGCAATGGTCATCAATGCGATGCGCACTTGTCCAAAATTGATCATTGGTCGTGTTCACAACAAAGCAGTAGGCGGTGGTGTTGGATTGGCATCTTCTGTTGATTTCTGTTTTGCCACATCCAAAGCGTCAGTTAAGCTCAGTGAATTGGCTGTTGGTATTGGACCCTTTGTAGTTGGTCCTGCAGTAGAAAGAAAAGTTGGTTTAAGCGCTATGTCTCAAATGGCCATAGATGCCACGCAATGGCAAAGTGCACAATGGGCGAAAGAAAAAGGACTCTATGCAGAGGTATATGAGACTGTCGAAGAAATGGACACTGCCATTGAGACCTTGGTAAATAAGTTGGCCAATAGTAATCCAGAAGCCATGTATGACTTGAAAACCATTTTCTGGCAAGGAACAGAACACTGGGATTCCTTGTTGTTTGACAGAGCCAAAATTTCAGGTCGCCTTGTGTTGTCTGAATTTACAAAAAACGCCATCAATAAATTCAAGGCGCAATAAGCCAAAAGATTAACTGCGTTTAAGCGTTTTCGCTTTCGACAATTCCTTTGGCCGCCAGATAAGCAGTGGTCCAAGCCGCCTGAAAATTAAAGCCTCCAGTTAAAGCATCGATATTTAAAACCTCACCTGCGAAATGTAAACGCGGGTGAGTTTTGCTTTCCATATTCTTGAAGTGAATATTCTTCAAGTCCACACCTCCAGCGGTCACGAATTCCTCCTTGAAAGTAGCTTTACCCGAAATGGGCAAGTGCATTTGAAGCAGATTCTTGACCATTTCCTCCAACTCCACATTCTTCACATCCGCCCACATTTTATCAATGGCAGAATTGTCCTGAATGACAAATTGCCACCAACGATTCGGGATAGAGGATGGACCTAAATTTCTCACTTGTTTTTTGGCTGCATTGATCCGAATTCCTTGTAATGTTTCCATCAATGAAACGTTGTTGTAACGCGGCATGCTATTGATTACCACTTCCGCATGGTAGTTCTTTACTGCCAACCATCTGGCAGCCCAAGCACTCATCTTCAATACCGCCGGTCCACTTACTCCCCAATGGGTTAAGAGCAAAGGACCTTCGGTTATCCATTCTGCACCCTCGATCATCACTTCAGCATCAATGGCAAGTCCTGATAAAGCGCGCAATGACTCGTTCTCAATGTGAAATGTAAATAGCGACGGGACTGCCTCAACCATAGCAATGCCTTTTGATTTGAGCATTTGCGCAAATTGCGGACTACTTCCAGCTGTAACGATTACGCGATCAAAAAACTCATTTTCGCCATTGTCGAAGTACAGCTTCCAACCATTTTCAACCGACTCCATGTCTTTGACTCCAAGCTGCAACAAAGTTCCCTTAGCAAGAGCATTTTCAAAACAGTCAATGATTGTTTGAGAAGAATCCGTGATGGGGAACATTCTTCCATCATCTTCCACTTTGAGCTCAACACCATTATCCGCCAGCCAGCCAATCATATCTCCAGGTTGGAAATGATGAAAAGGACCAAGCAATTCCTTGTTGCCCCGAGGATAAAATTGCGTCAATTCCTTGGGGTCAAAACAAGCGTGGGTCACATTGCATCTGCCTCCCCCACTCACCTTAACCTTGGCCAAAGGTTTTGACTTTTCAAACAACTTGACCTGTCCTTGAAATCCCAATTCGAACAGTTGAATAGCCGCAAAATATCCTGCCGCACCTGCCCCTATAATGGCTACTTTACTCATAATACTTTTCCGGGATTTAATATACCCTTGGGGTCAAACAATTGCTTAATTCCCTTCATCACGTTCAATTCAATTTCAGAAAATGTCAAATGCATGTATGGCCGTTGCACATATCCTATTCCATGTTCGCCACTTAACGTACCACCCAACGCTACGGTTCTTTCAAAGATTTCGGTAATCGCATTGGGTAACATTTCATTCCATTGCTCATCACTCAAGTTGTCTTTTAGGATATTGACATGCAAATTACCATCACCTGCATGGCCGTAGCAAATTGAACGAAATCCATATTTGGTTCCGATAGATTTCACTGCGGATAATAAGGCCGGCAATTGGTACCTGGGGACAACAGTATCTTCTTCTTTGTAGACAGAATGTGATTTCACAGCTTCAGCCACTTTCCTTCGCATTTTCCACAACTGATTCTTTTGGGTGTCATCCTCGGCAAATAGCGGATCACCGCATTCAAACTGAGCAAGTACTTCCATGATTTTCTCACAATCCTGCATCAATGCATCGGTATAATTGCCATCCACTTCAATCAACAGATGCGCTTGAACCGTAGCTTCTACGGGAACAACCACATCATCCAAAAACTGAAGCACATAATCAATGGCATCTCGTTCCATAAATTCCAATGCACTCGGCATCAATCCAGCTTGAAAAATGGCACTCACCGCCTCGCAAGCTTGTGATGCCTGATAAAATGGAACCAACATCAACATCTGATGTCGCGGAACGGGAATCAATTTCAATACTGCTTTTGTGACAACGCCCAATGTTCCTTCACTACCCACCACCAACTGCGTCAAATTATATCCCGTGGAGTTTTTGAGCGTATTTGCACCGGTCCAAATCACATCTCCATTGGCCAAAACAACTTCCAAATTCAACACGAAATCCTTCGTCACACCGTACTTCACCGCATGAGCACCACCTGCATTCTCGGCAATATTTCCTCCAA
>JBDLUK010000140.1:0-3542 GCA_039805365.1 Bacteroidota bacterium
CCGCGATCATCTCCGATAGCGTATACTTGGGTTCCCAATTAAGGACAGTCCTTGCCTTTGTTGCATCACCAATCAACAATTCCACTTCTGTTGGGCGAAAATAATATGGATCAACTACCACCAAAACTTCCCCTATATTGACAGGAGACTCCTTCCCTGTGATGTTCAAAAACTTAGAATGGTCAATAGTAGCCACAACACCTTTTTCTTCTACACCAATTCCTGAGAACTCCAATTGAATGCCCACTTCAAGAAATGCGTCTAGAACGAAATCTCGAACCCGTGTTGTTTTTCCTGTAGCAATAACATAATCATCGGGTGCGTCCTGTTGGAGTACCAAGTACATCGCCTCCACATAATCCTTTGCATGTCCCCAATCTCTTTGAGCATCCAGGTTACCAAGCGATAGCACTTTCTGAAGTCCCAAAGAAATGTTGGCTACGGCACGTGTGATTTTTCTAGTGACAAATGTTTCACCGCGCAATGGAGATTCATGATTGAACAATATTCCATTGCTCGCATGCATACCATAGGCTTCCCTATAATTCACCGTCATCCAATACGCATACAACTTAGCAACAGCATAGGGTGATCTTGGATAAAAAGGTGTTCGCTCGCTTTGAGGAACCTCTTGAACCAAGCCGTACAATTCAGAGGTAGATGCCTGGTAAATTCTGGTTTTGTCTTTTAAACCCAACATTTTCACTGCATCCAAAATCCTTAAAGTTCCTAAACCATCAGCATTACCGGTGTACTCAGGCATATCAAAACTAACCTTCACATGAGACATCGCGGCAAGGTTGTATATCTCATCAGGCTGAATCTCTTGTATATATCGAATGATATTGCTAGAATCTGTAAGATCACCATAGAAGTAATGAAATCTAGCATCCTCTTCTTGTCTGTCTTTGGCAAACAATCCGTCAATACGGGCAGTGTTGAAGATGGAAGACCTTCTTTTCATACCCCAAACCTCGTAGCCCTTGTTGAGCAATAGCTCCGCCAAGTAGGCACCATCTTGACCTGTAATTCCTGTAATGAGTGCTTTTTTCATTTTGAAAAATATTAAAACTAACGCTGTGTATAGTTGTCAATGTACCAATCGATGGCCTCTTCTAATCCCCTTTTAAAATTATGCGTCGGATGATAACTCATTAACACCTCTGCTTTTTCGATGGATGCCCAAGAATGTGGAATATCTCCAACGCGTTCAGGACCGTAAATAATGGATTGTGGCTTGAAATCCCCTTGACGAATGGCAAACAAATCCTTCATCACTTCTAGCATTTCGTTCAAACTAGTTTGCGCGCCATAAGCCACATTGAAAACTTGTCCATTTACTTTCTCACCTTCGGCATGCAAAGCACAATCATTGGCCAATAAAACATTGTCGATATAAGTAAAATCTCTCGAATGCTCCCCATTGCCATTTATGACAATTTCTTCTTGCTTTAAAAATGACATCACGAACTTTGGAATCACCGCAGCGTAGGCACCTGCTGGGTCCTGGCGCCTTCCAAAAACATTGAAATAACGCAGTCCAACTACTGACATCCCATAAAGTTTCGCAAATACATCAGCATACAATTCATTCACCAATTTGGTCACTGCATATGGTGACAACGGCTTTCCTATTTGGTCTTCTACCTTAGGCAAAGCCTTGGAATCACCATAGGTACTTGAACTAGCAGCATACACCATTCTCTGAACACCTGCATCTCTTGCGGCGGTAAGAACATTTAGAAAACCAGAAATATTGACTGAATTGGTCTGGATAGGATCATTGATCGATCTTGGAACACTGCCCAAAGCCGCTTGATGAAGCACAAATTGACATCCTGAAACGGCATTTACACAAACCGAAAAATCACGGATATCTCCTTCTATCCAAGTAAAATTTTCAAGATGAAGAAAGGGTTCAATATTCTGGAACTTACCTGTAGAAAGGTTATCCAAGCAAACGACCTGAAACTGCTTTTTTAAGAAATACTCAACCAGATTGGAACCGATGAAACCCGCACCGCCTGTAATTAATACCTTAGGCCCCAGACCAGTGCTGCCCATCTTCGGAGAATGAATCAAATAATCGTTCCTTCTTTCTTGGCTTTAGCCGTGAAAGACTTTTGCATTCTCAACCACAACCAAAGTCCAAAGAAACCAGCGATGATACAAATGGTGTTCATTGGGGACAATGAAGGTACCAAGATGTGCTTGAAAAGCCACTGAGCGATGTCCACAATGGGAGCGAGTATACTTTGTAGGTTCATTCTTCTAGAATTTTAGCAAAAATAAACAACATTGCTTTAAATCAAAGGAATACTTCTCATTTTTGCAATCATGATTTTGCGCACACTTACCCAAAATTCACCCCTGTTGCTCTTTGCGTATCCGCTTACCATTTTGCTCATTTTATTTTCAGGAATTGATGAAATGAATTGGCATTGGACACAGTCCTTTCCCGAATGGGGTTGGAATTGGGGTTGGTTCAGTTTGCTCTTCATCGTTCAAATGACCAGCGCCTTTCTATTCAATAATTTGTACAATAGGAATGAATTGTATGTCCAGCCTTCGTATTTAGCAGGTTGGATCTATGCATTAGGCAGCTCCATTGCCATGGTTCAATTTCCCCAATTGCAATACTGGCTCGGTGAATTGTCCTTGATTGTGTCTTGTCATTTTTTGTTTCAAATCTTTCGTCAGAAGCGGGTTTATCACTTGATTTTGCTGTCTACCTTATTTGCTGGCATTGCATTTCTTTTGAATCCTTTGTTTTTTTTCCTGCCCATTGTCATAATGGTAGGCATCAATCTCACTCGTCCTTTTTCCATCCGGGAAACCATGTTACTTATCATCGGCTTTTGTTTGCCTTGGGTGTACTTGACGTGCTATCAATATGCACAGGGAAATGCTGAATTTTGGATTTTACGTTCAAACATTGGACTTCATCATTCAGAGCGCCCCCTCCATATGCAATTTCAATTTTGGTTGTTCAGCCTCATTGTTATCTTGGGGATATTTGGGCTGCTGCACAAGGATGATCGACAAACAAACAAAACCCAGCAGAGCAAAAACATCATTCTACTTTTGGTTTTATCTTCAACAATTGTGAATATCGGTTGGTCTATTTGGAACAATCCAATGCAGATTTCCTTGTTTACCATGCCTTGGCTATTGATATGGGGACATTACTGGACACATTACCGAACAAGTTTGCTAGCGCCTATATTTTTCTATCTGTGGCTCACAACGTGTATCATCGTTTTTTTACACTGGGTGTAACCCTGGAATAAATTTCAATCGTACTTTTGCACAAAACTTATCATTATGAAATTTGGTGTCGTTGTATTTCCTGGTAGCAATTGCGATGAAGATTTGGTTTATACCATGGGAGATATTTTGGGTCAAGAAGTTGTCAAGTTGTGGCACAAGGATACCGATATCCAAGGTTGTGATTTCATCATGGTCCCTGGTGGTTTTTCATACGGAGACTACCTCAGAAGTGGCGCCATTGCGCGTTTCTCGCCTATTATGAACGAAGTTAT
>JBDLUK010000141.1:0-19348 GCA_039805365.1 Bacteroidota bacterium
GCGGCCTTCACTATCGTTTGGGTGCTTCGGTAATTTTGCTCAAGTTTATAAAGTGCGTAATCTGGATAGTCCCTTCTAAAATTCAAAATGTTTTGAATATTCGCTCCTCGGAATGAATAGATGCTTTGCGCATCATCGCCCACCACACATACATTTTCATGCATTTTACCCAACTGCTTCACAATTAAATATTGACTAAAGTTGGTATCTTGATACTCATCCACCAAGATGTATTGAAACTTGTGTTGGTACTTTAAAAGTAAATCCGGATTGTCCCGAAAAAGTATGTTTGTTTTAAAAAGCAAATCATCAAAATCCATGGCGCTTGAGTTGAACAACTTCTGGTTGTATCGCTCGTATATATCCACCATTTTGGTCTTTCCGCTCATTTGATCTTCATTGATCAGGTCGATATCATTGCGATAATCCTCAGGTCCAATCAAATTGTTCTTGCAAGATGAAATGCGGCTGAGCACATTGCCTGGCTTATAAATTTTATCGTCCAAACCCAATTCCTTCAGCACATCCTTGATCAAAGACTTGGCATCATTGGTGTCATAAATGGTGAAATTCCGAGAGTAGTTGATGCGCTCTGCCTCCGTTCGTAAGATGCGTGCAAAAATCGAGTGAAATGTACCCATCCAAATGTTGCGCGCATCCGCCTCACCAACCAATGAACCAATACGATGCTTCATCTCTGCCGCCGCCTTGTTGGTAAAAGTCAATGATAATATCTGAAATGGGTCCACCCCATTTTGTATCAAATGCGCTATTCGATAAGCCAAAACGCGGGTCTTACCAGATCCCGCTCCTGCAATGACCATCAATGGGCCTTTGATGTGCGTAACAGCTGACCGCTGCGCATCATTTAATTCGTTCAAAAAAGACATCCCCACAAAAATAAACCCCACATCACCGAACGTTTAAAAAAGTTTTCCATTGTTGATATTTTGGATTGTCCCAAACAATCCTTGGTTGATTACCTCCAAACTTTTGTCATTCGGCTCCCATCAAATCAAAGTAAATTAGCCCTCGGTGACCCAATGAAAGCTATTTTATGAACGATGTTATCCCAAAAACAAAAGCTGTAAAGCCTGCTATACTCGAACCTCATTTCGATTCCAATTTGGACTCTTTGGAAAGGAAGTTTCATCCCATGGTGGATGATTCCATTCCCTTTAGAAATATGTCCAGCGCTGAATCCAAGCGAAGAAGTATAAGGAAACTCATTCGCAAACTGAATGTAAAGCACAGCCTTCGCTATCAAAGAACTCCAGAAGACACTTACTGCAATGTATACTCATTTGATTACTGTTTTCACAACAAGGTTTACTTACCAACGGTGTGGTGGACGGATGAGTCCATTGCGAAATTAGAAAATGGTGAGGACGTAAAACCTGTCTTCAATGAAACAGTGATGCCCATTTATTCCAGTGCCATTCATGATTGGTTTTTGATATGGGGAGAATGCTATGGTTGGAAGAAAATGACCGACTTGACAGAAATTCAAAATCTAGTGAACGAAAATGGCGGTATTGGTATCATCTGCGCCAAAAGAAAAATTGTAGGACTCTCTGGTCACATTGTGCCCATCGTTCCAGAAACCGAAAAGAGAAAAGCGTTCCGTGAGGATGGAAAAGTTATTTATCCTTTACAGTCTCAAGCAGGGAAATTGAACTACAATTACTTTGCCCACATTCGCAGAGATTGGTGGAACCACGCTCGTTATTCTTCGCACGTTTTTTATTATCACGCATAATTTATTATCCATCACATTTCACATAACAACTGCACAATATGAAACATAACCCAATTAGAAAATATTACTGGGGCATTGGGTTAGAAAACGAAACCTATCTTCAATTCGAAGAGTCCCTGATTGTATCCGGTCAATTTATCCAAGAGAAAATGGGTAGAGAGCGCTACAGCATTGATTATCTCAAGTGCTATCGCGAAGGAACATTGGAAACCTTGCTGAAAACGGCATTCGATGCATCAAGAAATTACTTGGTGAGTCAAATGATGAACAGTCACTCTTTGGAAAAGCTGGACATCCACTTTCAGCACAAGACCATACAATCTGCCCCTCCCTTACAAGACAATCCTGATTACGCTGGAAAATCAATATTGGAGCTGTTCTTAGAAAAACAACCTTACCAGATTCAAACCATGTTCACCCAAAAAAACAACCCGATGGGTTGTATCATTTTTGACGGAGACACCATTGAATTTGTAACCAAATATTTCGAAAATCGGACGGTGCAGGAGGCCTGCAACGAAATGCGTATCAATAAAAAAATATTTTTAGAACGCCTTAACGACACCAAGATCTTACCCGGACCATTGACATTTCCTGAATACAACATCGGAATCAACATGTTCATGTCCAATCAAAAAAATCTTGTTCTATTCAACAACGGAACCCTGCACTTCCATTTCACATTGCCCACCTTAACGGAGGATAGTCGTATTGTTGATTATGATGGATTTGACAATGCCCACAACAATGCCATTTATTTGCTTCAATGGTTTGAGCCTTTATTCATCGCAACACTTGGAAGTCCTGACATCATGGCCATCATCAGCAACAAGCATGGGATGAAAGAAAAGTTTGCGGGTGGATCTATGAGAAATGCCATGTCCCGATATACCGGAGTGGGTACCTACCACAAGTCCATGGCCAAAGGGAAAATATTGACTTATCCTGTGGAAGAATTCCGAAAACTTTTAAAATTTTCGAAAGAGGAAAATGTGTGGTGGCGCGATCAAGTTGAAAGTGAATTATCCTACGAATTGCTCACTGATCTAGGACTGGATTTCAACCGCGAGAAATTGTACCAAAGTGGTTTTGAATTTAGAAGTTTTGACGAATTCCCCGCCTCTTATTTACCTGCTGTTCTTCATTCCATTGTATTGATTTGCGAACATTCCAAAGTCTTTGAAGATGTTCAATGGGCGCACGATAGCAAAGTATGGAATAACCTTGTCTTCCGTGCTTTGACGGAAGGATTTGGCACCATGATAAATGCTGATGAAAAACTAGAAATTCTAAAGAACATTCAAATACTAAATGGCGGCGTGAATGAATTGCCCATTGAATGGAATGCATTTGAGAAATTGGACGCATTTTTCTTTGCCATTCTGGACAAACTATTTCACCTTTATCAAGACGACAATCAATATTTAGATCCTCTGATGGGAATGAAAATGGAAACTGCACCGCATTGGGACAATTTCAACCTACACCAACAAGAGCAACATTTGAAGCAGTTGGAAGAGGTGAATGAGAATTGAATTTCGTATTTTTGATTAGATGAAAAATATCGATCAATTGAGTATTGAAAAAGCATTTCAGCTTTTTGAAACTGGTGATATTTCAAAAATTGAAGTTGGTACAACCAAGGGCCTACAGCAAATTCACTTGTATTTGTTCGGTGGTTTGTATGAATTCGCAGGGAATATACGAACCAACAACATTTCGAAAGGAGGCTTCCGTTTTGCCACAGCTCTCTACCTTATGGAGGCACTATACAAAATTGAGCAAATGCCGGAGAACACATTGGATGAAATTATCTCGAAATATGTTGAGATGAATATCGCCCATCCATTCCTAGAAGGTAATGGTCGTTCGATGCGAATTTGGCTCGATCTAATTTTAAAAAAGAACCTATCCGTAGTCATTGATTGGCAAAAAATTGATAAAGTCGCTTATCTCCAGGCGATGGAAAGAAGTCCAATCAATAGTCTTGAATTAAAAACGCTCGTTCAATCTTTCTTGACCCACGACATCGAAAATAGAGAAATAATATTTAAAGGAATAGAGCAATCGTATTACTATGAGGGTTACAGGAAAGAGGATTAATCTTCACCCCTTCAACTTCTCATTCTGCTTGTGCCTCTCCGAATCTCGATTTGTCTTCTTGGCCAAATTTTTCGCCAAAGCTTGTGTAAGATCTACTCCCGTCTGATTGGCTAAACAAATCAACACAAATAAAACATCCGCCATCTCATCTCCCAAATCTTTCGATTTGTCACTTTCCTTTTCACTCTGCTCACCGTAGCGTCTAGCAATGATTCTAGCAACCTCTCCAACCTCTTCAGAGAGCATGGCCATATTCGTTAACTCATTGAAGTAACGAACCCCATGCTCCTTGATCCAATTATCTACATCTTGTTGCGCCTGCTCTAGTGTCATTACTTACTCAAGTATAAATTTCGCTCTGAATAAATCTGTCTGAAAAAAGGATCTTTCAAATCTTTGATAAATCGAATTCCTTCTCCTGTTGATTTCATCTCAGGTCCAAGTTCTTTGGTTACTTCAGGAAATTTCTCATAACTGAAAACAGGGATTTTAATCGCATATCCACTTCGCTTGGGTTGGAAATTAAAGTCCTTCACTTTCTTCGCACCCAACATCACCTTGGTGGCATAATTCACATATGGCTCATCGTATGCTTTGGCAATGAAAGGCACAGTGCGGGATGCACGGGGATTGGCCTCGATGATATACACAACGTCATCTTTAATAGCAAACTGAATATTAATCAATCCGACAGTACCCAGAGCTTTGGCAATTTTCTTGGTGTGCTCTTCGATTTGGGTCATCACAAAGTCGCCCAAATTGTAAGGTGGCAACACTGCATACGAATCTCCAGAATGTATTCCTGCAGGCTCAATGTGCTGCATAATCCCAATGATATAGGCATCTTCTCCGTCGCAGATAGCATCTGCTTCAGCTTCAGTTGCTCCTTCTAGGAAATGATCCAACAAGATTTGATTATCTGGCATGTCGCGCAAAATATTCACCACATGTTGCTCCAACTCTTGCTCGTTGATTACAATCTTCATCTTTTGACCACCCAAGACATAAGAAGGGCGAACCAAAAGCGGGAAGCCCAAATCGCGACTCAACTCAATAGCCTGTTCCGCGTTCTCCACTACGCCAAATTTTGGATAAGGTATATTCTGTTCTTTCAACAAATTGGAGAAACGACCACGGTCCTCCGCCAAATCCAATGAATCAAAAGAAGTCCCGATAATCTTGATGCCGTATCGATCTAACTTGGCTGCCAACTTCAAAGCTGTTTGACCGCCCAACTGAACGATCACTCCTTCTGGCTTCTCATGTCGGATGATATCGTAGATGTGCTCCCAAAATACAGGCTCAAAATACAACTTATCTGCGGTGTCAAAATCAGTCGAAACTGTTTCCGGATTGCAATTGATCATGATGGTCTCGTAACCACATTCTTTTGCTGCCAAAACCCCATGAACACAACTGTAGTCAAACTCAATGCCTTGACCAATGCGATTAGGGCCACTTCCCAAAACAACTATCTTCTTCTTGTCGCTTACCACACTTTCATTCTCCATTTCAAATGTCGAATAATAATATGGGGTTTGTGCTTCAAATTCCGCAGCGCATGTATCTACCAATTTGTAAACGCGTTGAATACCCAACTCATCGCGCTTCGTATACACCTCACTCTCTAAGCAGCGGAGCAAATGGGCCACTTGGCGATCTGCATATCCCTTCTGCTTGGCTTCAAATAACAAATCCGCTGGGATGGATTGCAAACTATGCTTCTCCATCTTTCTTTCCAACTGAATCAATTCTTCAATTTGTTTTAAAAACCAAATATCAATTCTGGTCTTCTCGCAAATGGTCTTGAAAGGAATTCCCAATTTGATTGCATCGTAAATGTGGAAAATTCGATTCCAACTGGGATGCTCCAATGAATGCAATATCTGATCTTGGTCCCTCAACTCTTTGCCATCCGCACCCAATCCGTTTCTATTGATCTCAAGCGACTGACAAGCCTTCTGAAGGGCCTCTTGAAAGCTTCGACCAATTCCCATTACCTCACCAACCGATTTCATTTGCAACCCCAACTCACGGTTACTACCCGGGAATTTATCAAAATTCCATCGCGGGATTTTTACAATGACATAATCCAAAGTAGGTTCGAAGAATGCTGAGGTCGACTTGGTGATTTGATTTTTCAATTCATCCAAATGATACCCAATGGCCAACTTCGAAGCGATTTTTGCGATAGGATATCCCGTTGCCTTAGAAGCCAAAGCCGATGAGCGAGAAACGCGAGGGTTGATTTCAATAGCAATAATATTCTCTTGGTCATCAGGACTAACCGCAAACTGAACATTACATCCCCCCGCAAAATTTCCGATAGCACGCATCATTTTGATGGACATATCGCGCATCTTTTGGTAGGTGGTATCACTTAATGTCATTGCAGGAGCCACGGTAATACTGTCACCTGTATGAATACCAATGGGATCAAAATTTTCAATACTACATATGATGGTTACATTGTCATTGGCATCGCGAAGCAACTCCAACTCAAATTCCTTCCACCCCATTAAAGCCTTATCAATCATGACCTCATGTATGGGGGACAAATGCAAACCTCTTTGTAACAATTTGTCGTAATCCGCTTGATTGTGAACCAAAGCGGCACCTGATCCACCTAACGTATATGAAGGACGAATGCAAAGAGGAAAACCAAACTTTTGGGCAATTTCCTTACCCTCTAAAAACGATTTGGCCGTTGCTTGAGGTGCCATCGGAACACCGATCTCATTCATCAAATTTCGGAATGCTTCGCGATTCTCCGTGATTTCTATGGCTGCAGTATCAACACCCACCATTCTAACACCATGTTCTTTCCACATCCCCATCTCCTCACACTGAATAGCAAGATTCAATGCTGTTTGACCTCCCATTGTAGGCAGAACTGCATCGATTTTGTGGTTATTTAAAATGGTTTCGATACTCGCCGGCTCCAAAGGCAACAGATAAACGTTATCGGCCACAACTCTATCTGTCATGATGGTGGCTGGGTTGCTATTGATCAACGTAACCTCAATGCCTTCCTCACGCAATGAGCGTGCAGCTTGGCTTCCGCTATAATCAAATTCACATGCTTGTCCTATAACGATGGGTCCAGAACCAATGATGAGGACCGACTGAATGCTTTTGTCTTTGGGCATTTTTTTTTTATCTCGCTCCGTCACCAGAGCAAGGAAATCCTTCTAAACTGAAATAAGTGTGTGGCAAAAATAAGATGATAATTCAGGGAAGACAAATTTAATATTTCAACAAGTTATCCCATCATTCCCAAACAACCGCCTCAACCCTGCGATTGGCAATACGGTCAGCCTCTGTCATCTCTGGCTGTACCTTTGGAAAAAAATTTCCCATCCCCTTGAATCTTAATCGAGTTGGCTCAATGCCGTTTTGAATCAAATAATCATATACCGCTCTAGCTCTAGCCTCCGATAGATTAGATAGTCCAGTATCATTGTCTTGGCCATCTCCAGGAAAGGGTTGGCAACAAATGTGTCCCTGCAACTCGATTTTCAAATCACGGTTTCCTTTTAACGTTGCCAAAAGTAATTGCAATGGTTCTGAAGACTCTGGAAGAAAAACATGTCTTCCTGGTTGAAAATTAACTCCCTTCAACTCCACTCTTCCATTCTCCTCTATTTCCTCTTTCCAAGTCTCTGGAATTGGCTCCTTGACAACCTCGTAAGTCATAACCACATCTACACGTCTGTTGTCAGGATCGCCATTTGACTTTTCTGTGATACAAGGCAATTCACCTCCTCCCAAAACCTCAATGGGAAAGTCTTGATCGACAACTCCCAATCTTACAAGATTAAAAGCAATAAATCTTGCACGCTGCTCCGATAAAATTTGATTGTATGCATCGTCGCCCTCGCAATCCGCAAACCCCAATACCTTTATATGCTTGATGCGCCCATTCATCCAACCATCATCCTGATCGGTAAAATTTAATGCTACATCCGCACGAACTCGATCGGAAACATCCGTATCGAAATAAAAATGGTGTGTAATAACATGGACATCTTGACCACTAACTTGACCAAAAACAAATAAAAATGCAAAGGCCGCAAAAGATGTGTGAATTGCCATATTTCTTCTTTTCATAGTCTTGACGAAAGAACGACCGTTTTTTGAATTTCTTGTCTATTGATGGTTTATTTTTTTCGGTACCTTTACCTCATGCGAAAATATATTTTTCCTTTTCTACTGATTATCCTTTCTGCAGCATGTCAATCCAACAGCTCTCAAAAACACATTGAGCAAGTGGATTCTTTGCGCTTTTCTTTTTTAGCGCAAGAAAACTGGGTATTTCATCCTGTTTTCGATTCACTTCAATTTTGGCACAACCAATGGATGATGCAGCAAAACACTTGGAGTACTGTTTTGGACTCCTCACAACAACAGCAATTAAAAACTGAATTCCCAAATTACTTTGCGCTAGGAGAAAAGATGAATCTACTTATCGAGCAGCATCAAACGTTAAAGACCATTTATGAAGTGGATGTTGCTAATCTATCGAGTCTGCATGCCGCTATTGAAAACGGTGCATCGCAAGATGCGGATGGAAATCCAATTGACACTCAATATTGGGAGGAATCCATTGCCCGACAATCACAGCACCAAGACAGCGTCATCAAAATCATTCAAGCTCAAATACAATCAGCCAATAGTTGGGTTGAGCAAACCAAATTGATGTATCCTTTGTTTCAAAACAAAATCAAAGGCAAAGAATAAACAATGAAGAATGTTTTAGTATTACTCGGTTTGCTTTTTTCTCTGCCTTTCATTGCACAGGTATCTGACAGAGAGATTGCGGATTATCATTTCAATCAAGGAAAATTTGCTGAAGCCAAATTGTATTATGAAAGATTGTACAATACAGATCAACGCGAAATTATTTATCCGAACTACCTCAAATGCCTTACGCAATTGAAAGATTGGGAAACCGCGGAAGAAATCGTCAAAAAAAGAGCCAAGCAAAAATCAAACGATGGTATTGCATACGTTCAATGGGGCGCCCTTTATTTGGAACAAAACAGAAACAATGAGGCCGCTGAACAATTTGAAACTGCCATCGAAAAAGTTGACCCATCAAGGGCTTTCATTATTCGATTGGCCAATGAGTTCAATACACTCCAACAATACGAATGGGCAATCAAATGCTATGAAAAAGGCAAGAAAAAAGGGAAAGATGGCTATCTGTACAATTATGAAATAGCTTCAACCAAAGGATCCCTAGGCGATTTACAAGGAATGATCGATGCATTTATTGTGTTGCTGTTGGAGGAACCACATTACTTAAGTACAGTTGAAACACTAATCGCACGATTAATCAAATTCGAAGACAACTTGGAACAAAGCAAGATGCTTCGCACTTCTTTGCTCAAAGCCATTCAAACCAACCCTGACAACGCCGTATTAAGCGAGTTTATGATCTGGTATTATCTCCAAACCAAAAACTATGATGGCGCAATGCAACAGTCCATCGGATTGGACAAAAGACTCAAGGAAAATGGAATGAGAATCATGGAGATGGCACAAGTTGCCGTTGATGATGATGCCTATGATGTCGCAGCTATGGGATTTCAATATGTCATCAGTAAAGGGCCGGCTTCTCCCTACTATTACACTGCTCACATCGCTGAATTAAATGCACGTCTGAAGAAATTTGCATCTGTCAACACCAATTTAAACGATTGGAAACTATTGGAGAAAAATTTTCAATCTACAATGGAATTGGTGCCTCACAATGACGACGCCTATGCCTTGATCGATCGATTTATTCAACTCAAAGGCTATCACTTGCAGCACCCTGATAGCATTCGCTACTATATTCAAAAGGACATCGATTTCTTACAAAACGAAATCAATACAGGTGGCTATTCCAATAAAACAAAGGCTAAACTCAAATTACTCTTGGGCGATTTACTCTTGGCCCAAAATGCGATTTGGGAATCATCCTTGTTGTTTTCTCAAGTTGAACTAGATTACAAAGAAGATATTATCGGCAATGAAGCCCGCTTCAAAAACGCTAAAGTTAGTTTTTATAATGGAGATTTTGGTTGGTCACAATCACAACTTGAAGCGCTGAAAGGTTCAACATCTAAGCTTTTGGCCAATGATGCAATCGACCTTTCGCTGCTGATTACAGAGAATATTCAAGATAGCATTCAAGAGCCCTTACAAATGTATGCCCGTGCAGAATTGTATAGCGTTCAACAGCTTGATGAGCTTGCAATTTCGAGTTTGGATTCTATTTCAGCTTCTTTTCCTGGTCATCCTTTGATAGACGAAGCGCTG
Source organism: Bacteroidota bacterium (assembly GCA_039805365.1). Lineage (GTDB taxonomy): Bacteria > Bacteroidota > Bacteroidia > Flavobacteriales_D > Sanyastnellaceae > CAMCTV01. The sequence continues at coordinate 10,169 of JBDLUK010000141.1, forward strand.
TATTTAAAAGCATTGATGGCATGGGAAAATCAGGATTGGACCAAATGCGAGAAGATTCTCCTCGAGATAGTCGAATTCCATTTTACTGAAATAAAATACGACGACGCCATTTGGAAGTTAGGTCAATTGAATGAGAAGTATATAAACAACCCCGAGAAGGCCATGGCCTACTATGAGAAAATATTGACTGAACAGCCCGGTAGCTTGTATGTCACAGAAGCCCGAAAAAGTTATCGCCGATTAAGAGGCGATGATCAACCTTAAAAAAATAACAGTATAAAAAAAGGGCTCCATATGGAGCCCTTTTTCGTTATTCAATATTTGTTTATCCACTGCACATTTCACAAGCATCTGGATTGTCCAATGAACATGCAATCGTTGCTTGCTCAACTGCCACCTGCTCTGCAGTTTTTGAATCTACCATTGCAGGAGCTGCTGCGATGGCAGCTGGCGCCTCTTGGTATTTCTTATCTACAGTAAACTTGATAGCATCTGTTGCAGCCTTAGTGCGCAAATAATACATACCCGTCTTCAATCCTTGCTCCCAAGCATAGAAGTGCATTGACGTCAATTTACCCAAGTTCGCATTCTCCATGAAAATATTCAAAGATTGGCTTTGACAGATAAACGCGCCACGCTCGGCAGACATATCGATGATTGCCTTTTGAGACAATTCCCATGCCGTCTTGTACAATGCTTTCAAGTTATCTGGAACCTCAGCAATGTTCTGCACTGAACCATTGTTGGCAATCAACTTGTTCTTCACATCTTCATTCCAAACACCTAAGCTCACCAAGTCTTTTAGCAAATGTTTGTTTACAATAATATATTCACCTGCCAAAACACGACGCGTGTAAATGTTAGATGTATATGGCTCGAAACATTCATTGTTACCTAAAATTTGAGCTGTAGATGCAGTTGGCATTGGCGCCATCAACAATGAGTTTCTCATTCCAAACTCCTTGATCTCATCTTTCAACAAGTCCCACTCCCAACGATTGCTTGGTGTAACTCCCCATAGATCAAACTGCAATTTACCTTGTGATGCTGGAGAACCGGGGAAGGTCTCGTAAGCACCATCACGCTTGGCCAAATCTTTAGATGCCGTACATGCTGCATAATAAATTGTTTCAAAAATCTCCTTATTCAATTGACGCGCTTCAGGGCTATCAAATGGGAAACGCATAAGAATGAACGCATCAGCCAAACCTTGAACACCTATTCCAATTGGACGATGGCGCATATTTGACTTTCTGGTCTCAGGAACGGGGTAATAGTTCGCGTCAATGATTTTGTTCAAATTCACCGTCAATTGGTAAGAAACCTCAAACAATCTTTGGTGGTCAAATTGACGATCCTTTACATATTTGGGAAGCGCAATTGAACCCAAGTTACAAACCGCAATCTCATCCGGTGCTGTATACTCAATGATTTCAGTACACAAGTTGGAAGACTTGATGGTTCCCAAATTCTGCTGATTACTTTTTCCGTTAGCCGCATCCTTGTATAACATATAAGGCGTTCCCGTCTCAATTTGAGACTCCACAATTTTGTACCACAAATCTTGTGCACTAATGGTCTTGCGACCACGGCCTTCTGACTCATAACGTGTGTACAATGCTTCAAACTCTGCACCCCATACATCCGACAAACCTGGACATTCGTTAGGACACATCAAGGTCCACTGACCATTGTCTTTTACTCTTTGCATGAACAAATCCGGAATCCAAAGTGCGTAGAACAAATCTCTTGCTCTGGCTTCTTCCTTTCCGTGATTCTTCTTTAATTCTAGAAAATCATATACATCTGCATGCCAAGGCTCCAAATAGATAGCAAAAGAACCTTTTCTTTTACCACCACCTTGGTCAACATAACGCGCGGTATCATTGAAAACACGCAACATTGGAACAATACCATTGCTGGTTCCATTTGTTCCTTTGATGTAGGCACCCTTGGCGCGGATATTATGAATGCTTAAACCTATACCACCTGCACTTTGTGAAATCAAAGCTGTTTGCTTCAAAGTATCGTAAATACCATTGATGCTATCATCTTTCATTTGCAACAAGAAGCAAGAAGACATTTGTGGCTTTGGCGTTCCGGCATTGAACAATGTTGGTGTTGCATGTGTAAACCAACCTTCACTGATCATGTTGTAGGTCTTGATTACCTCATTCAAATCTGCTTTGTGAATACCCACAGCAACACGCATAAACAAATGTTGTGGACGTTCCGCAACCTTACCATTGGTTTTTAACAAGTAGCTACGCTCCAATGTTTTGAAACCAAAGTAATCAAATGAAAAATCGCGATCGTAAATGATGGTACTATCCAACAACGGCGCATTCTCTTGAACCACCTTGTATACGTCATCAGCAATCATACCTGCGTTCTGTCCAGTTTTTGGATCTACATAGGTAAACAAATCGTGAATGGTTTGAGAAAATGATTTCTTGGTATTCTTGTGCAAATTGCTCACAGCAATGCGTGAAGCCAATTGTGCATAATCCGGATGAGTTGCTGCGTTGGTCGCTGCAATCTCCGCCGCCAAGTTATCCAATTCTACTGTTGTTACTCCATCATAAACTCCTTCAATTACCTTCATGGCAATCTTCACTGAGTCAACACTTGGATTCAAACCATAACACATTTTAGAAATACGCGCCGTGATCTTATCAAATTTCACTGACTCCTTTCTACCGTCTCTTTTAACTACAAACATTGTCTATTGTATTATAATATCAAATATATCTTTTCTTAAAAATCTGCATCCAAGGTAAATGACTGGCTCTCCTTACCTGACATAACACCCGCCTTCTGATACTCTCCAACGCGCTTCTCAAAGAAGTTCGTTTTACCTTGAAGAGAAATCATTTCCATAAAATCAAAAGGATTGGAAACATTGTACACCTTTTCATTGCCCAACTCAACCAACAAACGATCCGCAACGAACTCAATGTATTGCGCCATCAAATCGCTATTCATACCAATCAACTTAACGGGCAAAGCTTCAATGATAAATTCTTTCTCAATCTCCACAGCATTTGTGATGATATCCTGAATGCGCTGTTTGGATAGTTTATTTACAATGTGATTGTTGTACAACAAACAAGCAAAATCACAATGCAAACCTTCATCACGGCTGATCAACTCGTTACTAAAACTCAGACCGGGCATCAAACCTCTTTTCTTCAACCAGAAAATACTACAGAAGCTACCGCTGAAGAAAATACCCTCTACTGCAGCAAAAGCGACCAAACGCTCGGCAAAATTCCCATTCTTGATCCAACGCAAAGCCCAATCCGCTTTCTTCTTCACGCAATCCAAAGTATCTACGGCCTTGAACAAGTAGTTTTTCTCGGCAGTATCCTTGATGTAGGTATCGATCAAAAGTGAATAGGTTTCAGAATGAATATTTTCCATCATGATTTGAAATCCGTAGAAAAATTTAGCTTCCGAATATTGAACTTCACGAACAAAATTCTCAGCTAGATTCTCATTTACAATACCATCACTGGCCGCAAAAAAAGCCAATACATGCTTCACAAAATGGCGCTCATCATCATTCAATTTTGAATTCCAATCGACCAAATCAGCCTCCAAATCTATCTCCTCAGCTGTCCAAAAATTGGCTTCTGATTTTTTATAAAAATGCCAAATGTCCTGATGTACAATCGGGAATATTACAAAGCGATCTGGATTTTCCTTCAATAAGGGCTCCGCGCTTACTCCTACAGGGCTTTGGCCTGTTAAAGATCCTTCAAATAGATTATGGCTCATGGTCAAAAAAATTGATTTATTGGCGAAGGAATTGGTTTTGTTTCCGAACGCGACTTCAAAATTGATTCATTTTAAAGTTAAATACAACGCAAAACAGTTAACAACTGAAAGGACTTTATTAACACCCCTACTTCACATTGAAAAAGTCCTAAAAATTGTTCAAAACATTCCCATTTTTTTTTTGGAATCATTCCTAAAAATTCAGTTGAGTGGGTGCACACTTTCTGACTAGATAATTTAACGATTCGTATATCGATTTCATTTACCTTTGCAGGACGCCGCAATAGCGGGCATTTTTTATTATTTGTTTATGATTAAAACCATTCAAAGCATCCTGAAGAAAATCGTTGGTGACAAAGCTCAAAACGATTTAAAAGCCATTCGTCCTATGGTGGATGCCGTGCTAGAAGCAGAAAAAAAAATTGAGAATATTAGCATTGATGAATTGCGAAATTTGTCAAGCAGTCTTCGCGCTAAAATCCAAGAAGCGCTTTCTCCCATTCAAAGTGAAATAGACAAGATTAAAGAGCAGGCAGAGAATTTGCCCACCGAAGAATTGGAACAAAAGGAAATTCTTTTTGGTCAAGTTGATGAATTGGAGAAACAAAATCTTGCTATTCTAGAGTCGACACTTTTGGAAATTCTTCCACAAGCCTTTGCCATTGTCAAGGAAACATCTAAACGTTTTTCAAAAAATGAGACGTTGGAAGTTACGGCATCTGAAATGGATAAAGACTTGGCTGCGCAAGGAAAAGATTTCGTTCATATCGATGGTGACAAAGCCATTTGGAATACCCAATGGAATGCTGCAGGATCAGAGATCAAATGGAACATGGTGCATTACGATGTACAATTGATTGGTGGTATCGCATTGCACTCTGGAAAAGTAGCCGAAATGGCTACTGGTGAAGGTAAAACTTTGGTAGCAACACTTCCTGTTTTCCTCAACGCGCTAGCAGGCAAAGGCGTGCATTTGGTAACCGTTAATGATTACTTGGCCAAACGTGACTCGGAATGGATGGGCCCTTTGTATCAATTCCATGGACTATCTGTGGATTGTATTGATCGCCACCAACCCAACAGCACAGCTCGCCGTCAGGCCTATTTGGCGGATATAACTTTTGGAACCAACAACGAGTTTGGCTTTGATTATTTGCGTGACAACATGGCCACGGAAAGTGCCCAGTTGGTTCAGCGCAAGCACCATTTTGCCATTGTCGATGAGGTGGATTCTGTATTGATTGATGAGGCAAGAACGCCTTTGATTATCTCAGGTCCAACTCCCAAAGGCGACCAACAAGAATTTGACAATTTAAAGCCTCGTGTCCAAGTATTGATCAATGCGCAGAAAACGGCATTCAACGAATTCTTAAACGAAGCCAAGAAAAAATTACAGCCTGCAACTGGCACGCCATCTAAATCTGAATTAGAAGAAGGTGGTCTTGCCTTGTTCCGCGCATACAGATCTTTCCCTAAAAACAAAGCATTGATTAAAATGCTAAGTGAAGAAGGGATGAAAGCTCTGTTGCTAAAGACAGAAGGATACTTTCTTCAAGACAACCAAAGAGAAATGCCCAAAGCCAATGAGGAGCTCTTCTTTGTAATCGAAGAAAAGAACAACCAAATTGAGTTGACAGACCGAGGCATTGCCCTTCTATCCAAGAACATGGAAGACGATCATTTCTTCGTCCTACCTGATTTAGGCAGTGAATTGGCCATTATTGAACAAACCGCCGTTGACGCTGAGGAAAAAACCCAGCGCATCGAAGCGTTACAGAGAGATTACGCGGTTAAAAGTGAGCGCATCCACACCATCAACCAGTTACTCAAAGCATACGCTTTGTTTGAAAAAGATGTGGATTACGTTGTCATGGAAAATAAAGTCAAAATCGTCGATGAGCAGACGGGCCGTATCATGGAAGGTCGTCGCTACTCAGATGGTTTGCACCAAGCGATTGAAGCCAAAGAGAATGTTCACGTAGAAGCTGCTACGCAAACCTACGCTACCATTACACTTCAAAATTATTTCCGCATGTACCACAAACTTGCGGGTATGACTGGAACCGCTGAAACGGAGGCTGGCGAATTTTGGAGTATCTATAAGTTAGATGTCATGGTTATTCCTACGCATCGCTCTATCCGAAGAAAGGATGAGCATGACAAGGTATACAAAACCAAGCGCGAAAAATACAATGCCATTATAGAAGAGGTGGCGCAATTGCAAGCTGAAGGACGTCCAGTATTGGTGGGAACCACCACAGTAGAAGTTTCTGAATTGCTTTCAAGAATGTTGAAGCAACGTAATATTCAACATCAGGTATTGAATGCCAAGCTTCACCAAAAAGAAGCGGAAATTGTCTCATTGGCAGGGCAAGCGGGAACCGTCACCATTGCCACGAACATGGCGGGTCGCGGAACGGATATCAAACTTGGAGAAGGAGTAAAGGACAAGGGTTTGGCCATTATTGGTACTGAAAGGCACGACTCTCGTCGCGTTGACCGACAGCTTAGAGGTCGCTCTGGACGTCAAGGTGATCCGGGATCTTCTCAATTCTACGTGTCATTAGAAGATGATTTAATGCGTCTATTCGGTTCTGATCGAATAGCAAAAATGATGGATAGATTGGGATTAGAGGAAGGTGAAGTGATTCAACACTCCATGATTACTTCGTCCATCGAAAGAGCGCAAAAGAAAGTAGAAGAAAACCACTTTGGCGTTCGTAAACGTCTTTTGGAATTTGATGACGTGATGAATGCGCAACGTGAAGTAATTTACAAGCGAAGAAAACACGCTCTATATGGTGAACGTCTTCAGTTAGACATTGACAACACCATGTTTGATCTTGCTGCGCAAGTTGTCGAAGCTTATCACGCTGCCAAATATTACGATGCATTTAAAATTGAATGCTTGAGATTATTTGGTATCGACACCCAGATTTCGGAAGAGCAATTCACTAAAGAACGCACAGATCAATTGTGTCATAGTCTCTATGAAGAAATTGCACAAGGATACAACCACCGAACGCAGTTATTGATTCAACAAGCACTGCCTGTGATTCAAAACATACATCAAAGCAACCAAGGGTTTCAAAACATTGCAATCCCTTTGAGCGATGGTCGCAAGAATCTACAAGTAGGTGTGAATATGGCCAAAGCCATAGAAACCCAAGGCCGTGAAATCATTGTCACATTAGAAAAGTCAATCACCCTTGCTATCATAGATTTGTACTGGAAAGAGCATTTGCGCGACATGGATGATTTGAGACACAATGTCCAATTTGCATCACATGAGCAGAAAGATCCCCTTTTGATTTACAAACTTGAAAGTTACAATTTGTTTAAAAACATTTTGGCAAAAATCAATGGTGAAATTATTCAGTTCTTGCTAACCTGTAAGATCTCTGATGGTGGAAATCCTACTGCACAGAAGCAACCTGCCCCTGCTCAACAGCCAAAAACTTCTACGACTAAGGCGGATGTTTTGAATACCGCAGAAAGAAATCAGCAACAGGCCGTTCAAGGAAGTACCCAAACAGCAGTTAAGTCTGAACCACTGCGTGTTGATCCAAAAATTGGTCGTAACGACGCTTGTCCTTGTGGCTCTGGAAAGAAATACAAATCTTGCCATGGTATGGCTGGAGGATTATAAAGCTTTTCAAAATAATAAGCAATAAAAAACCCCGCAGTTGCGGGGTTTTTTCGTTTCAATACAATTTGTATTACTCAACAACAATCGCAGAAACTACTTTCTGACCTTTGTTCATGATCACAACTTGATACAATCCAGTGTTCCAATCTGCAACATTGAAAATTGTACGACCAGATGTGATGTTCTGACTCATTACTTGACGACCAGTCAAATCAAATACTTGCATTTGACCACCTACCCAATTTTCAGTAACAACATTCACCAAATTACTTGATGGATTTGGATACATTTTCATCTCTGCAACAGTTACATCATCAACACCTTCGTTGAAAGAGGCAACCAAATCACTTGTAATCGCTAAATAAATTTGCAAGTTATCAGCTACTGGATCAGCTGCATCTTCTGGCTGAACATGTATACCTGGCTCCTCATCCTTTTGAATAACCAAATGCAAACGATCATTGTACATCTCGTGTGCCATAGACGCATACATGTACTCCCATCCTGTACCTGCCAAATCAGGCGTAATGTCTACTTCCGTTGACCAAGACAATCCTGCATCCGTAGATTTAACCGCATAAACGTGACGCAAGTATTCTTGACCGTTGAAGAAATTCTCATTGATTGCTGAGTAAGCAACATATATATTACCAGAAGCATCACCGGCAATTTGCGGATGAGAAGCAATTCCAGAATTACCATACTGACCAACTTCTGTAGTTGCCGCAGGAATTGCAGGATCTACTTCTGGAGAAATACCGATTTCAAGAACAACATCATTGTAGCTTAAAACATCAACGTACTCATAGATATCTGTGTAAGAATAAATTGGAGTAACCGATTCAACCAAGTAAACAGTATCTTGAATTTCACCTGTATTGTACATCCCGTTAAAATTCACAGTGATGTTCATCAAAACGCTATCAATAGCCGAGTAAATAGCATAATCAAAATCAGAACCCAATCCCCAAGTTGACAAATCAACATCTCCTGATGTAGTCAAGTTAAAAGTATTGCCATTGGCTTCGAAAACGACACCACCATTGTTTGCATCCTCAAAAGTTACAGAAGCTGTGGCCCATTCGATACCAGCAGGAGCAGCAACCACAGAGCCAACTACCATTGGACCCGATCCCAAATCATAATAATCGTCATAAGCAGACCAAACATATGTTGAGTTCACCAAATCAATCTCTGATGAATAAACAATCTCGTTGTACAAGAATGTAGAATCTTGGCCCACCAATACGCTATCCACACCTGTTACAGTTGGAATCATATTGCTATTCCAATAAGCAATACTACCCGCTAACGGAAATTAAGAATATACAGAATCAATAACTCCCATATCATCTGTATAAAACATAGTTCCAAACGACACATGCAAAGCGTTATTTACGTCCACATAAATAGCTCCAGTTCCATCGGTAGACATAATGGTATCTTGAATACCATCACCTTCGATGTCAGTGCCCATGTCAACTTCATAACCGTCGATTGGGAAATCCCACACTACAGTTTTTGACCATGTAGTACCTGCGTCTTCAGAAACATAAACATAAGTATCATTCAATTCGCCAAAAACAGCAATGGCAACAGTATTGCCTCTTGCATGAATAGCATACGTATCAGCAGTTACATCTTTGGTAAAAGCCGATGACATCTCTGGCAATGCTCCATCTACTACATCCCAAGTGGCACCACCATCTTGTGATCTATAATAAAGCAACGCTGTTTCCAACCCGTTGTAT
>JBDLUK010000142.1:0-7963 GCA_039805365.1 Bacteroidota bacterium
TAAAACGCATTGGACAATTGCGCCAAGGCGTAATCAAAGTTTTGGAAAATGAAAGTTTGAGTCCTTCATTGGCAGCAGGTTACAAAGTAGCCGATATGATTACCGGATACGGTGTTGCGCATAGTGTGATCCACTATTACAATATTTGGGGTGGTGATGTAAAAGACAAAAAAGTTATCGTTCAGGGCTGGGGAAATGTTGGTGCTGCAGCAGCCTTCTACATGGCGCAAGCTGGAGCGAAAATCGTGGGTATCATTGACAGAAATGGCGGTATCATTGATGAAGCCGGAATGGATTTCGAAAAAATCCGTCAATTGTTCTTAGACAGACAAGGCAACACGCTCGTTAGTCCTGACATGATGGGATTTGAAGAAATAAACCAAAAAATTTGGGATATTTCTGCAGATGTATTCTTGCCTTGCGCAGCATCCAGATTGGTTACCCAAGACCAAGTGGACAGAATGATACATGCAGGTTTAAAAGTGATCAGCTGCGGGGCCAATGTTCCCTTTGCCGACAAAGAAATTTTCTTCGGTCCAATTGCAGAAAGCGTCGATCAAAGAATCGCCCTTCTACCCGACTTCATTGCCAACTGCGGAATGGCACGTGTATTTGCGTACTTGATGAGCAGCGACTTGGGTCAGCTCGAAGATGCTGCCATTTTTGACGACTCGTCAAATATCATCAAACAAGGTTTGGAAGAAATTCATCAAATTCACAAAGGGCATACACACATCACAGCGACTGCATTTGAAATTGCTTTGAAAAAATTAAACGCGCAATAATTTTTTTGAAATTTCCTCGTTGAACAAAGGCTCATGAAAAATTTATTTCTCTCCGTTGTCCTTTGGGGTTTATCGATTTCAGTTTGGTGCCAAGCCATTGGATCTTGGCAGGATGGTTTTTCGTACCACAGGGTCAATAAAATTTGCTTGGGAAAACCCAACGAAATCATCGCGGCGGCGCCCAATGGCATTTTTATTTACAATCAAAAAGACCAGAGTGTTACAAAGTTGAACAAAACCAATCAATTGAGTGACGTAGGGGTTAGTGCCATTCATTACAACAATGCATCGGATCAACTCTTGGTGGGATACAGCAATGGGAATTTTGATCGTATCAATGCGCAAGGCACACGCAATATAGCAGACATCGTATACTCTACCATCATTGGAGATAAGGCCATTTACGATATTCAATCTTACCAAAATCTTGCGTACTTAGCCACTGGCATTGGAATCGTTGTAATGGATCTGGATCGAATGGAAGTAAAGTCGACCTACCTGATAGGGAACCAAGGTGAAGCAGCACCCATTTTGCAGACCATTATTGAAAATGATACCATCTATGCCATTGGTCAAAATTTCATCAAATTCGCTCCCATACTAAATCCATTTTTGGCCAATTATCAATTGTGGCAAAACATTGAAAGTTTGCCTTCATCTGACAATATTATTGGTGCAGCAAAATGGGACAATCATTGGGTAATCGCTACGGACGGAGAAACCAATGATCGAATTTGGAGCAGGCAAAACGCTAATGTTTGGAGTGAGATAAAAACATATCCGGAAGGAACAGTTTGCCAAAACTTGTGGTTCAATAATCAGGTGTTTTCAGTCTCCAAAAATAATGGTTACGAAATTTGGAACAATCAAAACCAAATGGTTTTTGAAGACAACCAAAATCTTTGGCTGTATCTGAATGTGCAACAAACCATCGTCGATGAAAAAAACAACTTTTGGATTGGCAACTCTACGTTTGGATTGAACTACCACACTACATCAGGAACTGAAAACATGGTTGTGCCGCAAGGCCCCATGTCAGACGGAATGCGAAAAGTAAATGGTTACAATGACAATGTGTGGATTGCAACAGGAAATATTTATCCCTGGTGGGGAAACACGTACAACACTGGAACGCAAACCGCACACATCGCTGGAACTTGGAGCAATATCCCATTTGGACAAGGAGGAAATGATTTTGGAAATGCTGTGCAGGATGTCTTGGATGTCGCCATAGATCCTACCAATGTTCAACACGTGTTGTTTGGCAGTTGGGAAAATGGATTAATCGAAAAAAATTCCGATGGATCCCTATCCTACTTCAACGCACAAACCAATAACTCTCCCTTCCAAGCAGGACCTTTTGATACTGATTTGGGATGGACAGGTGTAGCTGGTCTTTGTTTCGATTTAGAAGGCAACGCTTGGATTTCCAACAGTTACTCCTCTACTCCATTGATTTTTTATTCCAAAGAAAAAGAATTTTCACCACTTACCTTTTCTCCATTTGTCGGAGAGGCGGACATCATCGATCAAGTTATTCACTCACAAGAAAACTACGTTTTTGCAGTTGTAAAAGGTCGGGGAATTTTGGCATTGAATTACAACGGAACGCCTACTTCATCTTCAGATGATAATTATAAACTATTGAACGACAAAGAAGGAGAAGGTGGATTACCGACCAAAGATGTATACTGCATAGCAGAAGATTTAGATGGCGCATTGTGGGTAGGTAGCTTAAGGGGATTGTCCATTTTTTACAACCAATCCAACATCTTCCAAGAGACCGGATTTGACGCTGAGCAAATCTATATTGAGCAGGATGGTAACGTACAAATATTGTTGGAGACCGAAGCCATCAACAGCATCGAAATCGATGGCGGAAACAACAAATGGATTGCCACTCAAAAAAATGGGGTATTTCAGTTTTCACCTGATGGATTAAAACAATTGGCCCATTTCACTGCAGAGAACAGTCCATTGCCTTCCAATACTGTTTATGACATTGGCATCAATCAAGCCAATGGACAATTGTATTTTGCTACCGACAAGGGTTTGGTCATGTTTACAGGAAGCGCTTCCAATTTTGACAATGAAATGAAAGATGTATTTGCATTTCCAAATCCTGTTTCCTCGGCTTATGAAGGTACCGTTACCATTCAGGGATTGGCTTATGAAAGCACCATTCATATCACGGACACCAATGGACAATTGGTGTACACAACAAAAAGCCAAGGAGGAAGAGCTACTTGGGATGGTAAGCTCAGCAATGGAGATCGTCCTCCCGCTGGAATCTATTTCGTGATGGCTACTAATCCCGATGGCTCCGTTGATAACGTTACAAAAATAGCCTTCGTCAAATAGTTTTTTTTCTTTCCTTTACATCATGACATTTTTACAAGCTACTGATACTCCTCAATTGGAGATTTTCGACTTGCTCTTCAAAGGCGGTTGGGTGATGATTCCATTGTTGCTCATTTTTGTTTGGGCACTTTATTTAATCATCGAGCGACTTTTGTATTTCAGTCAGCAAGAAAAATACCTGACTGAAAAATCCAACCGTCATATCGCATTATTGAGATCAGGCGAACACCACGCCGCTCAACAGTTGTGCACGACAGTGCCAGGTGCTTGGGGTCGAATTTTTATTCATGCCGGTGGAAATTCCTCCATTCAAGAATCCGACGAATTGTTGTCCGATGCAACAAATTTGGAAATCGCACAATTCGAAAAAAACTTGTCTGGACTTTCTCTTATAGCCGGTATTGCACCTCTTCTCGGCTTCATTGGAACCATTGCAGGGGTTATCGTTATTTTCTTTGATATCTCAGTGAATCAAGACATCAGTATCGCTGTTATCAGCCAAGGACTTTATCAGAAAATGATTACTTCAGCTTCTGGACTTTTCATCGGAATCATCGCATTTGGCGCACATCACTTGATGCAGCAGCGAATTGATAGATTCAGCAGAAGAATTCAAGAACACGCACTCCTGGTGAAATTGGCGTTGATTGAAAGCAGAGCCCAATGAAGATTCTAAGAAGAAATAAGCACCGTGCAGAAGTTAGCACGCATTCCTTGAATGACATCATGTTCTTCTTGCTGCTTTTCTTTTTGATCTTGTCCACCATGGCACATCCCAATGTTATCAAAGTCATGTTGCCAGAATCCAAAGAGGCTGCAAGCAAAGAAGCCAAACAAAATGCGCAATTGACTGTAGACGCCAACAAAAATTATTTTTTAGAAAGTATTCCCTGCACTGCTCAAGAATTGGAAAGGAAATTGGAATTGTTGGCCGCCAAGGATAGTACCATAGGCGTATCAATTCAAATGGACAAATCATTGAGTGTACAAGACCTAGTGGATATCATGGAAATGGGCAAGAGACAACAGGTAAAAATGTTTTTAAAAACAACGCAACCCCAATAATGGAACTAGCGATTATTCTTGTGTTTATTCTGGGATACATTCTCATTGCCACTGAACACAGCATCAAAATAGACAAAGCGGCTACCGCACTTTTTATTGGTGTAAGCTGCTGGACACTTTTGGTTCTCGGAATCAAACAAGTTCCCACAGCTTTTGTCGAAGAATTTGAAAATTGGAAACTAGCCAATCCAGATAACACTTTGGGTTTGAAAGGGTACTTTGAGCATCAATTGTCCCATCACATTCAAGAAATCGCCAGTATTCTATTGTTCCTTATGGGCGCCATGACCATTGTAGAAATCATAGATGCGCACAATGGCTTTCAAGTCATCACAGATAAAATTACTTCCAAGAAAAAAGTAGTCCTGCTTTGGACCATTTCGATACTTACCTTCTTCTTGTCTGCAGCCTTAGACAATCTGACTACTGCGATTGTGATGGTAAGTTTATTAAGAAAAATAATCCCCGACAAAGAAACGCGTTGGATGTTTGGAGGTATCGTGGTTATAGCTGCCAATGCAGGAGGCGCTTGGTCGCCCATTGGAGACGTCACCACCACCATGCTTTGGATTGGTGGACAAGTTACAAGCGCGGCCATTATTCAAAATATATTTATCCCATCATTAATCAGTCTTTTCGTCCCCCTAACCATACTCAGCTTTGTATTAAAGGGCAATATTGAAAAGTTTGAAAATTCAAACTCTTCGCAAACGGCAATTTTGAAAAAGGAGCAAAATGTAGCCTTGCTTCTTGGACTTGGAGGATTGCTCATGGTTCCTGTTTTCAAAAGTGTCACGCACTTGCCCCCATTCATGGGCATAATGCTCAGCTTGGGTATTCTTTGGATGGCTACTGAATTGATGCATGGAAGAAAGTTGGATGATGAAAAATCTAGGTTCTCTGCTTTGTCCGCTTTGAGAAAAATTGATATGCCATCTGTTTTATTCTTCCTGGGAATATTACTCGCTGTTGGTGCATTGCAAGAAATGGGAACATTGATTCAAGCCTCTACTTGGCTGAAAGACACATTCAACAACCCCTATACGATTAACATGATCATTGGTGTATTATCCGCCATTATTGATAACGTTCCCTTGGTTGCTGCGAGTATGGGCATGTATCCAATTGCTGAAGCGACACAAGATCCATGGCTACAACACTTTGTACAAGATGGTGTTTTTTGGGAATTCCTTGCTTATTGCGCGGGTACTGGTGGAAGTATATTGATTATCGGAAGTGCTGCAGGTGTTGCTGTGATGGGTCTTGAGAAAATCACGTTCAGTTGGTACCTCAAGAAAATTAGTCCTTGGGCGCTCTTGGGATACTTATCGGGAGGTGTATTTTACATCTTGATGCACGCTTAAGTATCAACGTTTCACTTTGAATAACTCATTTCAATTTCAGTTTGAGCAAAACAAATTCAAGTCATCTTCGTTACCATACAAATAAAGAACGAATATGACTTTGGATCTGATTTTTTTACAAGCTGCCGTTAACTTGCCAGACGCCGCTGCTCCACACAACGCAACAATTGCAGAAACATTGATGCACCAATTGCAATCAGGATGGTACATATATGTGCCTCAAATCATCATGAGTATTCTGAGTGTATATATCATTTTCGATCGTTGGGTGGCAACCAAAAATGCTTTGAAAAGCGAACCCAACTTCATCAATAGAATCAAAGAATACATCTATGCGGGTAAACTTGACAATGCCAAAGACTTGGCCAAGAATGTCAACACACCAGAAGGGGTTATTATATTAAAAGGATTAAATCGTTTGGGCAAACCCGTCAACGATATCAAAAAAGCCATTGAACAATCCGGTAAGCAAGAGGTTGCCAAATTGGAAAAGAACGTTATTGTATTGGCTACTGTGGCCGGAGTTGCTCCAGTATTTGGTTTCTTGGGAACAGTATTCGGTGTAATCACCATTTTCAAGGACATCGCAGAAGCGGGCTCATTGCAAATCAGCACAGTATCTGAAGGATTGTATTTAAAGATGATTTCTTCTGCCGTTGGATTGATCGTATTCATGATAGCTCACATTGGTTACAACATCATGATCACTCGAATCAATCGTGTGGTGAACAAAATGGAAGGCACCGCACTTGAATTCATTGACATCTTAGAAGAACCAACAAACCGCTAATTATGGACTTTGGTAGAAAAAACAAAGTGCATGTAGAACCCGCGATGTCGGCTCTCTCCGATATCATCTTCATGCTACTCATCTTCTTCATTATCGCCAGTACATTGGCGGTAAACGGCGAAGCTGTGAATCTTCCCAAGACTTCAACGGGTGCACCAACCGTGGGCAGCACCACCATTACCATCACCAAGGATTTGGTGTACTCTTTGAACAATGAACCCATTGCCAAAGAACAATTGAAAGAAAGATTACAAAGCTACTTTTTTGGAAGACCTCAAGAAAATAGAACAGTCATTTTAAATGTCGATCGTGATGTGCCTACAGGTGAGACCATTGAACTATTTTCAACTTTGAAAGTACTGCATTGTGAACCGGTAATCGCAACACAATCTCCTAAGTAAAAATTATGCAGCGCTACATTCCATTTCTAGGTACTACGCTCTTCCATTTGTTCGCAGCTTCCCTGTTACTCCTTGGTATGCGTGGTTGCGAAAAACTTCCACCTATCGAGCCCATTCAGTATGAATCGCTGAGCTTGGCGGCGTTGGGTGACTTTGAGCCCGGCGAAGGTGAATATGTAGATTTGGGTGCAGAGACTTCAGCCATAGAAGCGGCCGGCGGCGATGTTCAAAATTTGATCAGTGATGCTTCTGCTCAAACGACTGCTGAAGCCACTGAATCAACCACACCATCCAATACACCGTCAGAAAATCCAGGTCCAACTGCGCAAGAGGTTGAAAATGCAGCCAAGTCGAGTAAGATTAACAACCTCTTTGCCAAGAAAGGCTCCAACTCCAGCGCAGGTGATACACCAGGCGGAGAAGGAATCGAGGGAAATCCAAACGGAGACATCAATGGAAAAGGAATGTTTGGTGGTAAGGGTGGAAATGGCACCAAAGGAGAATGGAACTTAAAAGGAAGAGGTCTCGCTAAAGCACCATCGCTTGAAACCAAACCTGATTTTGAAGGAACAATCTTCGTCAATATCACTGTAGACAATGCAGGCAATGTGGTATCCGCTATCGCCGATCCCATCAAATCCAAAGTCAGTGGTGAAGGTTTCAATCAATTGGCCAAGCTTGCTGAAAAAGCGGCCAAAGCCACCAAGTTCAGCACCGCCGCAGATGCCAAAAAGCAGGTAGGTTCCGTGGTGATTACTTTCAAATTGAAATGACCTATCCAGAAGTCCTGGAATATTTATTTGCGCAGCTACCGATGTTTCATCGTGTAGGAGCTGCAGCGTATAAGCCTTCATTAAAAAACACCGAGGCCCTTTGTCAATGGTTGGGGAATCCCGAAAAAAAAATCAAAACCATTCACGTAGGTGGCACCAATGGAAAAGGATCCACCACACACTTATTATCAGCGGTTTTACAAAGTGCTGGTTACAAAGTAGGCTTATACACATCCCCTCATTTGATTGATTTCCGTGAACGAATCAAAATCAATGGAGATTGGGTAAGTGAGGAATTCGTCATCGATTTCGTGCAGCGATATCAAAATTCAAATTGCATTTCGCTACAACCCTCATTCTTTGAACTCACCTTTGCAATGGCGGTAGATTACTTTGCCAAATCCAATGTCGACATTGCCATCAT
>JBDLUK010000143.1:0-15762 GCA_039805365.1 Bacteroidota bacterium
CCATCTGTCCATTCTTCGATACTCCCGCAGCCATCATGAATGCAACAACAAGCTCCTTTTTTCTTCTTTTCAATCCCCTTGATTTTCTCCTTCAACCAATCGGGAATGTCCTTGGGATAAGACTTTCTGCATGCCACCAGAGTCAATATCCCGAAGATCACCATAATGACCAAACTAATCTTTTTCATAGGTTAATAATGCAGTTGACTTTTTAAACAACATTGAATAAACCAAACCTAGATACAATAATTCACATTTCCAATAGTACTTGTACTAAAAATCATTACCCCTTTGTTATAACGAAATGGCTACTATTGATCACCAATACCGGTTTTTCATTTTTTCTCTCAAATCAAGCACATCGTCACCTTCACCGCTGAGGCCAATACAATTGCAAATTTTGAAGAAGAAGCGAGAAAGATACTGGGGACGTTTAAGATTTTGTAGGCATCACCATTTTGTTAGCCCCGTTGTAAGTTATCTTTACGACACAATTTAGATTCGTGTCGAACGCTCCATTTTACAATCGTTACGACGATTGGACTACCCAACAAAACATTTCTGGGATTCTTTCTTCAGAAGGGGCCAAACTACGCCTCAGAGGTGCTGTCGGCTCCGCAAAAGCGCTGATCGCCAATGCAACCGCCAACAACATCAACACCACGCATGTATTTGTTCTAGAAGACAAAGAAAAGGCGGCCTACTTCCTCAACGACCTTGAGAATATTTCCAACTACCAAAAGGAACAGCTGGAACAAAAGAACATCTTGTTCTTCCCGCGCAGCGCCCGTGTTCCCTACCAAATAGAAACCGTTGATAACGCCAATGTCGCCATGCGCGCCGAGGTGCTCAACGCCATCCGCAAAAAACCTTCGGGACAATGGATCGTAACCTACCCCGAAGCAATAGCGGAAAAAGTTATCGGACTAGCATCCCTGGAACAAAAGACTTTTGAAGTGGAAGTGGGCCACATGCTCAACCCTGAAATGGTGGATGAGGTATTCCAAGAATACAATTTTCACAAAGTGGATTTTGTGTACGAACCGGGACAATACGCCGTGCGGGGTGGTATCATTGATGTGTTTTCTTTTTCCTATGATCACCCCTACCGAATAGAGCTATTTGGTGAAACCATTGAAAGCATTCGCAAATTTGATCCGGTAGACCAGCTGAGCTCTGGAATGATGCAAAGGGCCACCATCGTGCCCAATGTACAGGATGAAAATCAAATTGATTCCACCATCAACTTCCTGGAATTTGTCCCTCAAGATTCCATCTTCTGGGCGATAGAGTGTACCAACGCGCCTGAAATTCTAGAAAAGGAACTGGAAAAAGCGCAAACGCAATTTCAAAAGTTGGGTGGTGTTATTCAACACAAATCACCGGACGACCTCTATGCGCATGGAACCGATTGGTACCGCTTGCTGAAATCAAGAAGGCTTGTGGAAATGGGGCCTACAGCAC
This sequence comes from Bacteroidota bacterium, assembly GCA_039805365.1. Lineage (GTDB taxonomy): Bacteria > Bacteroidota > Bacteroidia > Flavobacteriales_D > Sanyastnellaceae > CAMCTV01. The sequence continues at coordinate 1,465 of JBDLUK010000143.1, forward strand.
TATTCATCGAAGCGCCGTGCATCGAAACTTCGATGACGCCCCAACCTACATTCAGCAAAAACTTTGATATGCTTAGCCAGCACATCATCCAAAAATCAAAAGAGAATTTTGATCAAGTGGTGACGGCAGGACAAGCCAAGCAGCTGGAACGTCTTCATCAAATTTTTGAAGACAAACAAATTGTCGTACAATACACCCCACATCTCATCGAGCTCAGCGAAGGTTTTGTCGATAACCAACTTCAAATTGCCTTATACACCGATCACCAAATCTTTGAACGATACCACCGATTTAGACTCAAGGAGGGATTTCAAAAAAGCAAAGAAGCACTCACCCTGAAGGAGATTCTTTCCCTTCAACCTGGCGACTTTGTGGTGCACATCGATCATGGCGTGGGCCAATTTGCAGGTCTACAAAAGATTGATGTCAATGGCAAAGAACAAGAGGCCATTCGATTGGTGTACAAAGGGGGAGACACCTTGTATGTGAGTATTCACAGCTTGCACCGCATCAGCAAATACAGCGGGAAGGAAGGTACTGCCCCATCGATGGATCGCCTGGGCAGTCCAGCTTGGCAAAACTTAAAGAACAAAACCAAAGCGCGCGTTAAGTCCATCGCCTTTGATTTGATTAAACTGTACGCCAAAAGGAAAACCACACAGGGATTTGCTTTTATGCCCGATGGCTATATGCAAATGGAATTGGAAGCGTCGTTCATGTATGAAGATACACCCGACCAAGCCAAGGCCATTGCAGCAGTTAAACAAGACATGGAATCTCCAGCGCCCATGGACAGGTTGGTATGTGGCGATGTGGGATTTGGAAAAACAGAAGTAGCCATGCGCGCGGCTTTCAAAGCGGCCACCGATGGCAAACAAGTGGCCGTGCTGGTGCCCACCACCATCTTGGCGCTTCAACATTATAAGAGTTTTGCCAATCGATTCAAAGATTTTCCGGTAACCGTGGATCACATCAGCCGCTTTAAATCGGCCAAAGAGAAAAAAACAACCTTGGAAAAATTGTCTCAAGGACAAGTAGATATACTCATTGGAACGCACGCTATTGTTGGGAAAGATGTCAAGTTCAAGGACCTTGGTTTATTGGTAATTGACGAAGAACAAAAATTTGGCGTTGCCGCAAAAGACAAATTAAAAACGCTCAAGGCCAATGTGGATACTCTCACATTGACCGCCACACCGATTCCAAGAACCTTGCAATTCTCACTCATGGGGGCGCGTGATTTGAGCATCATTCAAACGCCACCTCCCAATCGCCACCCCATCCATACCCAAATCATCACGATGGATGAAGAAATTATTCGCGATGCGATTAGCTACGAAATACAACGCGGTGGCCAGGTATTTTTCATCAATAACCGTATTCAAAATCTCCAAGAAGTTGCGGGCATGATTCAGCGCTTGTGTCCAGATGCTCGCGTTGGCATGGGACATGGGCAAATGAAGAGCGACCAACTGGAAGAGGTGATGAACAATTTTATCGAAGGTGGCTTTGATGTTTTGGTCAGCACGTCAATCGTAGAAAGTGGCATTGACATTTCCAACGCCAATACCATCATCATCAACAACGCCCATCAATTTGGCATGAGTGATCTGCACCAGTTGAGAGGTCGCGTAGGACGAAACAACAAACGCGCATTTTGTTATTTGATATCACCGCCCATCCACATGATGCCCGATGATACCCGAAAAAGACTCACGGCCATTGAGCAATTCAGCGACCTCGGCAGCGGGATGCACATCGCCATGCGCGATTTGGACATTCGCGGTGCGGGAGATCTCTTGGGTGGAGATCAAAGCGGATTTATCAATGAGATGGGATTGGAAACCTACCAAAAAATATTGGCTGAAGCATTGGAGGAATTGAAGCAAGAACACTTCCAAGACTTGTATCAAGAAGAACTCGACAGGGTATCCAAATTCGTCAAAGAAACCACGCTTGAAACCGACTTGGAATTGCACATTCCCGATGGATATGTCAACGACATCACGGAGCGCATTGCCCTGTACAAAGCGTTGGATGACTTGGAGAATGAAACCCAAATGGAAGCGTTTATCAAAAACTTGATTGATCGCTTTGGACCGATTCCCGCGCCAACCTTGGCCTTGATCAACACCATGCGAATCAGATGGACCGCCAATGCCCTGGGCATGGAAAAACTCATCATGAAAAGTGGAAAGATGATTGCCTATTTCATTTCCAAAGAAGATTCACCATTTTATCAAAGCGCGGTGTTCACCAAGGTCCTCGAGTTCCTGAAAAAATACAGCCATGAGGTGAAGATGTACGAGAAAGATGGCACGCTGCGCATGAGTTTCCAAAACATCCATTCCGTGGAGAAAGCATTGAATTGGCTACAAAAGATAGATTCTACCATTTAAGCGTAAATTCGCAAAAAACTAAGCAAATGATCATTGTTACAGGTGCCGCAGGATTTATAGCTTCCGCATTGGTTGCGAGGCTCAATGAATTGCGCTACTTTGATTTGATTTTGGTAGATGACTTTTCCCGCGAAGACCGAAAAGTAAACTACGAAAACAAAAAATTCACCAGCCTGCTTGACCGCAAGGAGCTGTTTTCTTTCATTGAAAAAAATGAAAATCAAATTGATTTCATTTTTCATTTGGGAGCTAGAACCGATACCACAGAATTCAACACAGCTATTTTTGATGAACTCAACCTCAATTATTCCAAAGAAGTTTGGAATCTTTGCGTGAAGTACGCCATTCCATTGGTTTACGCGTCATCAGCAGCCACCTATGGAGATGGCGCGTTGGGTTACGATGACAACCACGACATCATACCATCTTTGAAACCATTGAATCCATACGGAGATTCCAAGAATGATTTTGACAAATGGGTTTTGCAACAAAGTACAACTCCATTTTTCTGGGCCGGTCTCAAATTCTTTAATGTATACGGACCCAATGAGTACCACAAAGGCCGCATGGCTTCTGTGGTTTGGCATTCATTCAATCAAATCAATGCCAACGGAGAAATGAAATTATTCCGTTCACACAATCCCCAATACACGGACGGTGGACAAATGAGAGATTTTGTTTACGTGAAAGACGTGGCCAATGTATGCATCTGGCTCATGGAAGCACGAAAGCAATCCGGCATCTTTAACTTGGGGAGTGGAAAAGCCCGAACATTTTTGGATTTGACCAAGAACACTTTCCAAGCCATGGGCAAGGATGAAAACATTTCTTTCATCGACACCCCCATTGACATTAGAGACAAATATCAATATTTTACAGAAGCCAACATGAACAAGCTGATACAAGCTGGCTATCCTCACCCTTTCCACACTTTGGAAGAAGGCGTCAAGGATTACGTTCAAAATTATTTACTTCAAAATTTAAAAATTTACTAGCATGTCTAAAATAGTTTACGTTACGAGAAAAGAAAGATTCAATGCAGCCCACAAGTTGTGGCACGAGGAATGGAGCGTCGAAAAAAACCTGGAGGTTTTTGGAAAATGTTCCAACCCCAATTGGCATGGACACAACTATGAACTATTTGTTACCATCAAAGGCGGTTTAAAAGAAGAGACTGGATTCTGCATGGATTTGAAAGTACTGAGCACCATCATCAGAACCAAAGTCACTGATGTCATTGATCACAGAAATTTAAATCTCGATATCCCTTGGTTGGCGGGCATGAAAACCTCCACAGAAAATCTCGCGATTGTGATTTGGGAAAGAATTGAGCAAGAAATCAAAGAGTCGGGTTGCCAATTGCACTGCGTCAAATTGTATGAGACAGAAAACAATTTTGTAGAGTACTATGGCGGAGAATAAGATAGAAGGCGCGGTAAAAACGATTCTGGAAAACATTGGAGAAGATCCAACACGAGAAGGACTTTTAAAAACCCCAGAACGCGTAGCCAAGGCTTATGAATTTCTGACGCAAGGCTATCAGCAAGATGCAGAAGAGGTATTGCGCTCCGCAATGTTTGCTGAGTCGTATTCTGAGATGGTATTGGTGAAAGACATCGAAGTATACTCCTTGTGTGAGCACCACTTGTTGCCTTTCTTCGGAAAAGCGCACATTGCTTACATCCCCAATGGAACGATTGTAGGATTGAGCAAGCTTCCACGAGTGGTGGATGTTTTTGCGCGTCGTTTGCAAGTGCAAGAAAGACTGACGATCGAAATTAGAGATTGTATCCAAAATACCTTGAATCCCATTGGGGTGGCTGTGGTCATCGAATGCCAGCACCTTTGCATGCAAATGCGCGGGGTGAATAAACAAAATTCGTTAACTACCACCTCTGCGTTCAGTGGAGCGTTCTTGAATGACGATAAATCTCGAAAAGAATTTATACATTTGATAGCAAATAAATTGAAGTAATATGAATACACCTGATTTTCAAAGAGACTACTCTATCAATGAGGTAGAGACTGGAAGCGTAAAGGCGTTTATGAACCGTGTTTTTGGATTGATGTCTATAGCCTTGTTAATCTCTGGCTTCACGGCATTTCAATTTTCAGAAACAATGATGAACATGCTCATGAGCGGAGGAACCATGATGATGTATGTTTTGATGTTTGCTCCTTTCATTTTCATTTTGGTGATGAACTTTGGTTTCAACAAACTAAGTCCAATGGCCTTGGCACTAACCTTCATCGGATTTTCTGTGGTGATGGGCATGAGCTTGAGCACCATTTTCTTGATTTATGACTTGGGTACCATTTTCAAAGTTTTCTTCATCACCGCTGGTTTATTTGGTACAATGGCCATCCTAGGCTTTACCACATCTACCGATCTATCTAAGATGGGAACTTTGTTGATGATGGCTTTGGTGGGAATGATCATCGCTTCTATCGTGAACTGGTTCATGCACAGCAGTCAATTGGATTACATCATCAGCTGCGTAGGTGTTTTGGTTTTCACTGGACTTACAGCTTATGACGTTCAAAGATTAAAGCGCATCGGCATGGGCGTAGAATACGGAACTGCGACAGCATCCAAGCTTGCTGTGATGGGCGCATTGAGTTTGTATTTAGATTTCATCAACCTATTTATTTATTTGTTGCGCGTATTTGGAAACAGCCGCGACTAATAACACTTAACCTCTAGAAACCCGCTCCGGCGGGTTTTTTTATCATGAATACTTTTTTCTGTCACCTGCCCTACTCCAAAGAAAGAGGACTTGGAATCATTGCCAAGGGGGTGCGCGATTGCTTTGTATTTCCTGACAACGTAACAGAAGAGGATTGGAACCAATTGGAAAGTTGGTTGCAGAAATGGAAAGGTCAATGGATCTTGTCCATATCAGGATTCGAAAGTGGTTTTTGTTTCCTTCAAATTTCGATAAGTAACAAGGACATCACCCAGGCTCCACAAGGCGTTTGGGTTGTGCCTGAAGAAATGGAAGTACTTGTAAACAACAACCTTCTCGATACAAATTCCTCCATTAACCAACCCCATTTTGGTGGTGTTGAAACGGCCATGCAATACCAATCAGAGCTCAGTAAAATTCACAATCATTTACTGAAAGGGGACATTTACGAAACCAATTACTGCACATATCTCCAGAGTGAAATGGATTGGACAAATCCATACGATATCTGGAAAAAACTTTACACTGCCAATCCGGCTCCCTTCGCTGCCTATTGGCAGTGGAATCATCACCATTTGCTCTGCTTGTCTCCGGAGCGATTTATTCAAAAAATAGATCATCAAATCATCAGTCAACCCATCAAAGGAACCATCAAGCGTGGAGAAAATCCAGCATTGGACAACGATTTAAAAAACCAATTGCTTCATCATCCCAAGGAGAGAAATGAAAATGTAATGATCGTGGATTTGGTGAGAAATGATTTGAGCAGGGTCGCAACAAAAGGCAGTGTAAAAGTGAAAGAATTATTTGGCATTTACACCTTCCCCAAACTGCACCACATGATTTCTACGGTGGAGTGTCAAGTAAACGCGGATGAAAAAATTACCAACATTTTCCGTGCAACTTTCCCGATGGGATCCATGACAGGAGTTCCCAAAAAGAGAGCCGTTGAACTCATGCACAAGTATGAAAAATCCGCACGGGGATGGTACAGCGGAACAATGGGTTACATCCAACCCAGCGGCGACTTTGACTTCAATGTCATCATCCGAAGTATTCAATACAATCACGAATTGAAAACGGGCAAGATAGGAATTGGCAGCGCAATAACGCTTCAATCCAATCCCGAATCTGAGTGGAACGAATGTTGGCTCAAAGCACAATCTCTAATTCAACCGCTGTCATGATCAAAACCATTGAATCTTTTCTTTCCAAGTACAACATCGGCGACGAACCCATCATTGTCGGGGTGAGCGGAGGCAGAGACAGCATGGCATTGCTTCATGCGCTGTTTCAAATCAAGAAACATATCATTGCCGTTCATGTCAATTACAATTTAATAGGAGAAGAAAGCCAATTGGACAGGGATTTGGTCAAGCAATATTGCACTGAAAAAAACATACCCATTGAAATTTTGGAAGTCGCAGAAAAACCCATGGGCAATCTTCAAGATTGGGCGCGCGACATTCGAAAATCATTCTTTGAAGAAGTCAGAGAAAGACACCATGCGCGCTGGGTCGCATTGGCCCATCACGCTGAAGATCTAAGAGAAAGTCAGTGGCTCAAGTTTCTTCGATTGAGTGTAAATGGCTTAATGGGGATGAAACAAATCAACGGGAACATTATACGCCCACTCTTACTTTCATCCAGAACAGAGATTGAAAAATTCGTCCAAGATCATCAAATCCCATTCCGAGACGACCAAAGCAACTTTGGCTCCAAATACAACAGAAATTGGTTGCGCAATCAATTGATTCCTCAAACCGCAGATCGCTTTCCAACGTCTTTGGAAGCCCACATTGATTTCCAGAAAAAAATGGAAAACCAACAAATGTGGATAGATTGGATGGCCGAAAAATGGCTGGAAGAAAACCTCAGCAATTCAGCGGGACAAACCGTAGAATTGAACAGCCAAGACATTCCTCAATCGTTGCCTGCCGCTTGGATACTTTACAAATGGCTAAGTCATTACCATTTCAACTCCAATGAGATTGATGCCGCGGCGCAATTGCCCTACATGCAGGTTGGATCCAAAATAGAAAATCAGCAATATGCCGTTTGGTTTCACCAAGGCAAATGGATGTTGAATCCAAAAAGTAAAGCACAAGAAGAAGCATTGCACATTGATCAATTGCCTTACTATTTGCTAGACGAAGTAGAATGGATTTTTGAGCAAGTCGCACAAGTAAACCCGGGACTGTATGGACTATCCAACACCCACCAATTGGATTTGTCCAAACTCACACCACCCTTGACACTGAGAAAATACAAAACGGGAGATGACTTTCAGCCATTGGGCATGCAAGGAAAAATGAAAATGTCCGACTTCCTGAACAAGAAAGGAATTCCGGCTATGCAGAAAAAACAATTTTGGATTTTGGATACGGGACACGGAATCGCCGCTGTCTTGGGACTTCAAATTGCAGATTGGTGCAAAGTTTCAGATGATACCCGAGATGTGATGGTTATTCGTCATCACCACCCGACAATAAGCTGATCACTTTTTGAATTTGATCTACATCAAAACCCTTGTTGAATAAATAACGCATCACCTTGCCCTTGCGCTTAACCGGCGCATCCTTGGGAAGGCTATCCCATTTTCTCTTGGCCAAGACTTTTAAATTTGCGCGCTCATCTTCGTCTGGAATGTCCTTTAGCGCGATGGCAATGAGTGCAGCAGACACTCCTTTCCGAAACAAACCCTGTTTGATTTTTTGCTTTCCCCAGTTCTTAAATGCGTGGTGATCATGCGCGTAAGCACGGGCGTAGCGCTCTTCGTTCAATAACCTTTCACCAATGAGCTCCACCACCATATTTTGCGCCACATCATGCGGAACTTCATAGGCGCGCAATTTCAATTGAACATCCCGATGACAGCGCTCCGCCTTGTCGCAATAGTTCTTGATTTTGAGCCATTCTTTTGAAAATCCAGGGAAAGTGTCTGACATGCCACAAATTAACCAATTTTTCTCGCTAGTTTGCTATTTTTGTCCAACTTAGAATCAAGTGATGAAAGAACAATTGATAGAACAACTTACGGCGGCATTGCAAACTGAAGACATCATGTCTGTTCGCGATACTGTCCGCGGCATCCGTAACCAATGGAAATCCGAAACGGTGAAGGAACGCCAACTGCAGCTAGAGGCTTTTAAAACTTCAGAGCCAGAGGAGAATGTAGAATTCATTTACCAACCGCATGAGAGTGAGGGTCAATTCCAAGAATTGTGCAAACAATATGAAGACCGCATCGAAGAGGCTGGAAAGGTTTTGGCTGCTGAGCGACAAAAAAATTATGATGCAAAACTCAATGTTCTTACGGATTTTCAAAAGTTGATTCAAGAAGAAGAAAATGTGGGAAAGGCCTTTGTTTGGCACAAAGAATTGAGAGAAAGATGGGACGCCATTGGTGATGTTCCCGGAGACAAATACCACGAAGTTCAAGAAAATTGGCAGCGTTTAAATCATGCATTCTTTTACAATATCAATATTTACAAAGAACTTCAAGCACATGATTTAAAAGTCAATCAAAAAGTAAAAGAACAATTGATTGAAGAAGCCAAAACGCTAGTTACCATTGAGAGCATCAACGAGCTTGAGATTATGGTGAAACGTTTGCAAAGAGAGTTCGTCAATGTGGGTCCTTCTCCGCAAGAAACATACAAAGAAACAGGAGACAACTTCTTTGCGATTCTTAGAGAAGCGCAATTAAGAATTCAAGCGCACTACGACGCGATTCAAAAAGAAGCAGATACCAACCTAGCTGCAAAGCAGGTGCTCATGGACAAGACACGTGAAATTTTGAACATGGATTTCACCCAGCCCAACGCTTGGAACAAATGGACAGATGAAATCATCAAGCTTCAAGACGAGTGGAAGAACATCGGCTGGACCCGTAAAAAAGACAACGAAGAAACGTGGTTAGAATTCCGCGGATTGTGTGACGCCTTTTTTGCAAAGCGCAAGACCTACTTCGATGAAAGACGCTCCGTTCAAAAGGAGAACAACAAGAAGAAAGAAGAGATCATTGCAAAAGCAAAAAGCATCTCTGAAAGTTCTGAGTGGAAGAAAACAACAGAAGAACTAAAGAAATTGCAAGAGCAATGGAAAGCCGTAGGCAATGCAGAGCCCAAGGATGAAAATAAACTCTGGCAGCGATTCAGAGCCGCTTGTGATCATTTCTTCCAACGCAAGAAAGAGCACTTTGATGGCATGTCAGGTCAGCAAGAAGAAAACTTGCGTTTAAAAACAACTTTGTTGGAAGAGTTAGAAGCCTATGCACTAACTGGAAACAAAGGTGCCGATTTGGGATTCTTGAAAAACTTCTCTGAAAGATGGAGAGGTGTCGGACACATCCCCAAAGAAAACGTCAATGATTTTAGCACCCGATACAATACCGCATTGGACAGATTGTATGGTGGTATAAATGCCAACAGACAAGAGAAAAATATTTCGCAATACAAGTCACGCGTCGAGAACCTAAAAACCCAAGGCGGTGGCAATGTCATGAGACGCGAGAAATCTTTGCTTCAAGACAAGATTGACCGTTTGAATTTGCAAATCAAGCAATACGAAAACAACATGGGCATCTTTACAGGTAAAGGCGCTGAGGCTTTGAGAAAAGAAATTGAGAAGAAGATCAAGAGTTGTCAGTTGGAGATCTCTGAGATCAAAGACAAGATGAAATTGTTGACTGAAGAAAATAATTAGTGGATCAGTCGGGGCGAATAAATATTCGCCCCAACAGTAAATCGGTGAATCAGTAAATCTGTAGGGTCGGATAAATATTCGCCCCACCTATCCACCTCTCCTATCAACTCTTGCAAACCAACTCAATCTTCTTAGAAGGCTTAACCACGAGTGGCACTTTCTCCAATACTGTATCCGCCTCTTCCAATCCCCAAGCGTCGATATCACTCAATGCTTGTTCTTTCATCCACTCATATCCTGAGGTGACAAAGTTTTCTTTGACAGACAAATCATTGTCAGCTGAAAGATACTTTTCGAGTACCACAAACTTGACATCCAAATTGGAATTGTAATCTTGATAGGGCTCGGGTTTCTTGGAAACATCAAAGGTGTTTCGCTTCACCATATCGTCCAAAATACACTTGAAGAAATTGTTCACCTTGGCCGGTACGCGGAAGCCCAAGCGGATATTGACCTTGATGATCAAATCATTCTCTACCTCATCTACTTCGTACTCCTTGGTATACGGCTCATTGGTGCGATCTACGTGAACAAACCAATACACATCCGCACGCTTGGGCGTCTTGGATAAAATGCTGTCTATAATCTTATTCTCAATTTGATGACGATGATTGGCCTTGGTCAAAAATACCAGATGCGTAGCGTACTTCGGAATTCGAGTATCTCCTGACAACTGATTCAAGGTTGCCACATAATCATCCAAATCTGCGAATTGGATGAAGGAGTTGCTGAGCTTTCGGTAGGTGTGTGTAATCCACATAACGTGCAAAATCACCACGTAAACAATCAACATCATCCAAGCCTCTTTCAATTTCAGGATATTGGCAACAAAGAAAGAAATCTCCACTGCAAAGAAAACGCCTATTGTAATCGCGACCAACCACATGGGCCAACGTCGTTTGAAAATTAAATAATAACCCAACAACAAAGTGGTCATCAACATGGCAATCGTGATGAAGAATCCATACGCCGCTTCCATGTGCTTGGACTCTCGGAAATACAACATCACGCCCATACAACCTGCCCACAACAACCAATTCACAGAAGGGATATACAATTGACCTTTCAATTCTGTAGGGAACTTGACACCAACACGGGGCCAAAAGTTCAAGTTCATCGCCTCACTGACCAAGGTGAAAGATCCAGAAATCAACGCCTGGCTGGCAATGATTGCCGCCATTGTAGCGATCACAATTCCGGGAAGCAAAAACCAATCTGGCATAATGGCATAAAAAGGATTGGTATCTTCAATACTCGTCTGACGCATAATCCAAGAGGCTTGACCCATGTAGTTCAATATCAAAGCCACCTTCACAAAAATCCAGCTGACACGAATATTTTCGCGGCCACAATGTCCAAGGTCACTATACAATGCCTCAGCTCCAGTTGTACACAAGAATACAGCGCCCAACAACCAGAAACCCTGCGGATACTCCGTTAATAAGGCAATGGCAAATTTGGGGTTAATAGCATTTAGTACCTCTGGGTGTTGTACTACTTGAGACAATCCCAAAACCGCCAACATGGTAAACCAAACCAACATGATAGGACCAAAAGCGACACCAACCAACTTGGTTCCGTAACGTTGAATAACGAATATGAAGGTCAAAATAAGCAATACAATCGGCATAACTGGGATGCTTTCATTGTATCCCGAAATACCTTCTACGGCAGATGCAACAGAGATAGGAGGCGTGATGATACCATCACACAAAAGAGTTGCAGCACCAATCATCGCTGGCCAAAACAACCACTTCCCTTTTCGCTTCACCAAAGAGTACAGCGAGAAAATTCCACCTTCACCATTGTTGTCCGCACGTAGCGTTAAAAAGATGTACTTGAATGTCGTCTGTATCGTCAAGGTCCAAAAAATACATGAGACTCCACCGTATACTAGAATTTCAGTAACAGGTCGGTCTTGAATAATTGAACGCAATACGTACAAAGGTGAGGTACCAATATCTCCGAAAATGATACCTAGGGTGACTAATACGCCTGCAGCGCTTAGCTTTTGATGATTTGAGGCCATGGTTAAAATTCGAAGCAAATGTATAAGAGTGCGACCCAAATTGTTCTCTCATATCAAAAAAAATATGCAACCATTCTTTTCGACAATCTGTTATTCAAAGAAAGGCCGAAACCTTAAAAATGAATCCAACAATTGGTTAAATTTGAATAAGCCAAAAACCATGAAGTCTCTCCTTTATTCCATATTGTTTGTACTGCTTTGTCTTGTCACGTATCAAAGTCAATCACAAATTTTAGGCAATCCTATTTACTATTGGGACTTTGCCGACAGTATTCCAGAAGGATGGACAAACGGAGGACAGACCAATTTGGCTCGATTTGAATACCGCGGACCCAATACCACGCCAAGCAATGCCGTATGCTCCAGGGGTTCATGTGGTAGCGGAACATTACCTCCCAATTCACTTACACAAAGCAATGGTTTCATGATATTCGACTCCAACTATTGGGATGACAATGACAACCAATGTGGAGGACTCGGTACCGGACAGGATCCAGCACCGCACAGTGCTTGGATGATCACAAACACGTTAGACTTTACAGGGCAAACCAATGTCTACCTCACATTCCAACAACAGCTTCGCTCTTATTCCGCTTCCATCAAAATTTATGTATCCAACAACGATGGGAGCACTTGGAACGAGATAACAAGCCTTACCCAATCCGGAATCATAAATTCACCCAATGTACAATGGCGCACTGCGAACGTATCGTCATGGGTCGCCAATCAAAGCAATGTCAAACTGAAATTCCAATTTCAGGGAACATACTACCACTGGTGCTTAGACGATATCGCATTGTATGTGCCGAGTTACAACAATCTTGAATTGAGTCAAGCTCAATTTACCAATTACAATGAATTGGCTGATCCTTTTGTCAATCCAATGTATGAGGTTTATCCCAGCTTCATGCCACCATTGGTATATCCCAATGCACACATCGCCAACCTCGGGACCTACGATCAAACCAATGTTGTTTTGAACAACAAAACAATCAATTTAACCACTGGTCTAACCATTGCCGATAACAATACCAATCCAACCACTTTGGTGAGCGGTGCATCGATTGACCTTAATACAAATAGTGTCAATATTGGACCAACAACAGCGGACTACCAAGTGACATTTGCCGTTTCGCAAACAGAAACGGATGAAAACATTTCAAACAATATAGACACATTAGATTTCTCTGTTCATCCTTATCGTCTTCAATATGACGAAGGCGAAACCGACAACATGTACAACGTGCGATCGCTGCAAACAAGTTCCATCGCCCAAACAGGTACATTGTATTACCTACCAACTAGCAACAATAAAAAGATTTATTCCATAGAGGTTTGTATCGGAGAAGGAACATTACCAGGAACAGAAATCAAGGGTTATTTGTATGTACCAACGATGGACTCCATATTGGCCGAAACAGAAACCTACACCGTGAATCTCGCGGATATCAATGAAATCGGTGATGAAAAAATGATTACCCTACCGCTGATTGATCCTTTTACTTTATCCAACGCCAACCTCACATTTCCAGATATTGTCATTGACAGTACCACCAATGAAACAGAGCCCAATCCCTTTCAAAATGTAGTAGCAGCAATGGTCAGGGTTTTGGACAATGAAGCGCCATTCTACATCGCAAGAAGCGGACGTGCTGCACCAGGTACCACCTATCTCCATTATCCAAGCACCGAAGACTTGTACTACTTGTTGCGAATTCCTATGGTTCGGCTCAAAATATTCAACACCGGAGTTAATCCAGGATGTATGGATCCAGTAGCCATGAATTACAGTGCAACCTATACGTCAGATGACGGATCTTGTGATTATCCTGGTTGTACGCAAGAACAATACGACAACTACGACCCCTTATACAATTGGGACGATGGATCCTGTGGATACGAAGGTTGTATGGATCCTTTGGCAGACAACTACAATCCCACAGCAACCATCATGGTGCCATGCGAATTCTTGGGATGCATGGATGCAACAGCTTCAAATTTTGATGCCACCGCAAACATGGATGATGGCTCATGCATATACATTGGATGCACCGATAGCCTGGCCAACAACTACAATCCCACTGCCAATCAAGATGATGGTTCTTGTATTTTCTTGGGCTGCACCGATGCCACAGCTACCAATTACGATCCCAATGCCAATACCGACGATGGTTCATGTATCATAGAAGGATGCACCAATCCCGCAGCGGACAACTACAACATCAATGCAAATTTAGATGACGGATCTTGTATCCTATCAGGATGCACCAACAATACAGCTGACAATTTTGATCCAACGGCTAACCTTGATGATGGCTCTTGCTATTTCTTAGGTTGTATGGATGCCAATGCCTTCAACTTTGATGCAACTGCCACCGTTGACGATGGCTCATGCATCTACTCCGGTTGTATTGATTCCAATGCAGACAATTTTGATCCCAATGCGGATATTGACGATGGTTCATGCATATACATT
>JBDLUK010000144.1:0-5342 GCA_039805365.1 Bacteroidota bacterium
AAGGTGAAAGATGCGGTGGTTAGGGTGATTCAGCGAAAGAAAGAAAAGGGGGTAAGTCATCCCCAAGTTGTTATTCAGACGTTGGCTGTAAAACCCAATGAGAGCGAAATACCATTGATCAAACAATGGGCAAAGGAAGTGGGGGCGGATAAGGTTGTTGTGAAGACGGCCCAGTTGTACCATCCTTCAGATAACCATCCGTTGATGACCGAAGATGAATCTTTGCGGAGATATTTAAAGGATGAAAATGGAGAATGGAAAATTAAGAATCCATTGGACAATCATTGTTGGCGCATGTGGTCGGGATGCGTGGTGACATGGAATGGGGATGTTGTCCCTTGTTGCTTTGATAAAGATGCCCAACACAAAATGGGAAGCCTACAGCAATCCAGTTTGGAAGCGATTTGGAATGATAAAACATACGAGGCGTTTCGACTTCAGTTGCAGCGAGGAAGGAAAGAAATTGATATTTGTGCAAACTGTTCCGAAGGGACAAAGGTTTGGGCGTAATTTTGAGACATGATCGTTATTGGCAACACCCTCGTGAGTGAGGACATTTTTGATATCAAGTTTGTTTGTGATTTGCAGGCATGTAAAGGCGCATGCTGTGTGGATGGTGAGAGCGGAGCGCCATTGGAAGCAGAGGAAGTAAAACATCTAGAAGATAATTGGGAATGGGCCAAGGAGTATTTGACACCAGAACACATTCAAGTAGTGGAGGAAAATGGCTTTTCTGTTTTGGATGAGGATCAAGATTTGACAACGCCTTTGTATGGCAAGCATGGCGCATGTGCTTTTGTTTATTACGAGCAAGATGGAACTGCAAAATGTGCTTACGAGAAAGCTTACCTAGATGGAAAGACCACTTGGAAAAAACCCATTAGTTGTCATTTGTACCCCATTCGACTCACAAAACTTAAAGAATATACAGGAGTGAATTATCACCACTGGCCAATATGTAAGCCGGCATGTGAATGTGGTTCCAAATTGGGAGTGCCTGTTTTTCGTTTTTTAAAAGAACCTTTGATTCGTCAATTTGGTCAAGAATGGTATGATGAAGCAGAGTTGGTTTTTGAAGCGCTGAAATACCCGCCATCAACGGAAGACGTTTGATAAATCCACTAGATTCTTTTATTTGAACTCGGTCTATTTCACACTTTTGTGGGGTGAGATTGTACCATGGGATATTCATGTTCTGTTTGTTGCTTCAACTTGATTCGTTGGCGCAATGGGACATTGTACCTAACAATTGGTCATTGCCCACGGGTACCCAATATTTGGTGATTGACAATGAACAGGTGGGTGTTTCGATGCCTTTTGCAGCAGCGAAATCAGGTGATACCTGGCGATCAGATTTTGAATGGAAGTATCGGCTAAAAGGTGAACAAGCGTTTCAGATATTTCCTGGAGTAGAATCCATTTGTATTTCGCCAATTGGGAAGTTGATGACCGTTCAAAAGTCGGGTAAGTTGCGGATTGCACTAGAGCGTGGCAAGCGTTTGGAATGGATCGATACACAAAACAACAATTGCAACGACATCCACCCATTTTATAATGAGCAATCCAAGGTTTTGGTTTTTGCTTCGGATCGGGAAGGTGGCAAGGGCGGGTTTGATTTGTACAAAATGATCATGACCCCCACAGGATGGTCTTCTCCCATGGCTTTGTCGGATGCCATCAACTCAGAAAAGGATGAGAAATTCCCGATGATTTACAATGACGATTTGTATTTTAGTTCACCAACTGAAAGAGGCGATTGGGATATTTTTCAATCGCCCAAAAAAGAATTTTGGCAAGTGAAATGGCAGTTGGAAGCTCCTATAAACAGCAATCGAGATGAATTTCAATGGTGGCCAGATGGGGAGAGCAGTGGATGGTTGATCTCTAATCGAAATGCAGAAGGTGTCAATACTGAATTGTTTTATGCTTCGAATAGCTTGGATGGTAGTCAAAAACAAATTTGCTTGGAAATGGATTCAATGGTTGTTTGTTCATCCATCATTCAAGGCAAGGAAGTTCAAGACTTAGGCAATAAATTTTGCTTTCGAATTTCAGCCTCTCATTTCTATACTTGGCAATTTTCAAGCGATGATGGCCGCCCCATGGTTGACATGCCCATAACAATTAAGGATGGGCAAGGCAATGTCGTCGCGGTGCTATATACAGATGAAAAAGGGCGAATCGGTTGGCAGTATCTGCCTTTCGCTTTTAACGGAATACAATGGTGGAATGAACCGGACCAATCCCATCTTCTTGCGACATCTGATCCAACGGTTTATATGCCTGTAGAGTTGGTAGATTCTACAGCGGTGTATTTTGATTCTGGCTCCTCTGAGATTTCAGAGACAGGACAAAAGGAACTTTTGCAAATGGCTATTTATCTAATGCTCCATGATGACCGGGAAGTATGGATTAGAGGCTCTGCGGATGCTACAGGGAATATTTTGGTTAACGAAAAACTCGCTTGGGAGAGAGCGTGGAAAGTCCAAAACTTTTTACTGGCCCATGGAGTTTTGGTGAGTCAAATGAACGTTGAAATTTTGGATCCTCAGTTTTCTGGTAAAGAAGATTCTGAGCGGAAAGTTTCATTGTCCATTCAATAGCCCATTATTCTTATTTTTGGTTCATGAAAATTCGCGAACTATTCCCATCAACCGACTTGAAAATAACCCGAGGGCCATTGCAACAGGGTGGAACAAGTATCATTGATGGACAAGAGAAGAAAGGTCCACAACGTTGGGTGAAATTAAACGATATCATTTTTGTGGGTATGAATGACGGGCTGTACCATACACGTTACAATGAGGAGGTGAGTATCGTGCACGACATGCAGAATAAGGTAGTTGGTTATTGGAACCACAGTTCAAATGAAGGTACCCGTCCCAATAAGAGTGCGGTTGTTGGAGCGATATCATTGAGCTTTTTAATATCAGCAGCTTTGTTTCTCTTGGGCGTCTGGAATTTTGTTTGGAAGTACGAGCCATTTATTGTGAAAGATGCCAACGGAACGGTTGTGCAAGAGCGTTGGTGGCTCACAGTGATTGTGGTATTTGTGTATTCTTTGTGGGCGGTTTTTTGGACTGCCGGATTTGCATTTTACGAGTCGAAGCGACAAAAAATGGCGCATCGAATGTTGGGACAGAAAATCTAATTGAGAGACAATAAAAAAGGGCTGAAATTTCAGCCCTTTTTCATGGATATGTTGTTGTGTAATTCAAGACGATCAATCTACATTGTCATGTAGGAAAGGATTGTTACCTTTTAACTCGTAGCGTTTTTCACCATTTGCGTCAGTTACTTCAGTTACTGTGTGACGTGAAGCTTGACTCTCATTGCTAGCAGAAGTAGCATCCAAAGAAACACGCTTGCGGATATAGGCGGGTTCTTCTTCCAAAGAAAGCAAACCACCTGGACTCTTCATTTGCATGCTTACTTGCTTGATGCGATTGGCTCTTTCATTTTGCAATTGGTTGATTGAAGAACGATCTACAGCATCTGTCGCACGCTCACGAATCGGCATGTTGGCTTCTGGTGCAGATTCTATGTTCAAGTTGTCAGAAAGACCAATCACATTGAAAACTTCATTGGTATTCAATTCCGTGCTCTCTTTGTGCTTCATTACCACTTCCTCAACACGAGCAACAGGTGTTTCCTCCACAAAGCTAATCATGGGCTCAACTTGTTGTGATGCGCCTTGGAATAAGTCAATAGATGTAGGTTCTTCAGCAAATTCAAATTCAAAAGCCA
Source organism: Bacteroidota bacterium (assembly GCA_039805365.1). GTDB lineage: Bacteria > Bacteroidota > Bacteroidia > Flavobacteriales_D > Sanyastnellaceae > CAMCTV01. The sequence goes on from JBDLUK010000144.1 coordinate 3,748, forward strand.
CTTCGTTTTGAACAAATTCAACAGGCTCTGATTCCATTTCCATGTTCAATTCGATGGTGTCAACTGCAGGAGCGATATTCTCTACAGGTGCAGCCTCTTCCAATTCAACCACCATTACTGGTGACGCGATGGGTTGAACAACTTCTTGCATAACTTCCTGCATAACAGGTGCAGCTACTGGTGCTGCTGGAATTTCTTCTACTGAGGTATGTACATCAACCACAACTTGTGCTTGACTTTCGATACCTGGAATGACATCTTCTAAATTTTTTGCATCCCAACCTGTAGCAATTACAGTTACACTGATATCATCTCCTAGGCGAGTATCTTGACCATAACCCCAGATAACATTTGCATTTTGACCTGCACGATCTTGAATGGCATCGGTGATGTCACTTACTTCATCCATCAACAATTCTTCTTCACCATGTGTGATGTTCAAAAGCACATGCTTGGCACCAAAAATATCAGAGTCATTTAACAACGGAGATTCAAGGGCTGCATCTACTGCACGCTTGGCACGACCTTCACCGCTAGCGCGACCGCTACCCATGATGGCAACGCCACTGTCTTTCATTACAGTTCTAACGTCGTTCATGTCCACGTTTACCAAACCGGTCAAAGTCATTACTTCAGCAATTCCTTTTGCAGCTGTGCACAACACTTCGTCAGCATGACTGAAAGCTTGCTTTAAGCTAAGGTTGCCGAAAAGTTCGCGCAATTTATCGTTGCGGATGATCAATAACGTATCTACCGCGTCTCTCATTTCAATCACACCTTCTTCCGCATGGAAGTGGCGCTTTTTGCCTTCAAAGCCAAAAGGAACAGTGATAATACCCACTGTCAATATCCCCATGTCTTTCGCCATCTTGGCAATGATTGGAGCTGCACCAGTTCCGGTACCTCCACCCATTCCAGCAGTAACGAAAACCATGCTGGTTTTGCTTTTTTCGTTTTGAAGAATATTTCTTACTTCCTCGATGCTTTCGATAGCCGCTTCTTTACCAACGGCAGGAGAAGCACCGGCACCGCGACCTTCGGTCAATTGGGCACCCAACTGAATTTTGTATGGTACCGCAGAGTAATCCAAAGCTTGCGCATCGGTATTACAAACGATGAAATCGACACCTTTGATGCCCTGATTGTACATATAATTAACAGCGTTCGATCCGCCACCGCCTACTCCGATAACTTTGATCAACGAATTGCACTCTTTGGGCAAGTCAAAATTGAGAGATTGAAATTCCATCCTTGAATAATTTGTATAGGTTTAACCGGTTTCGAAACTACAAATGGAATCTCAAAAAAGTAGAAAGAGAAACAACGAAGTGTTAACGGGTATGTGTTAGTAAATGCGCATTTTATGCACATAGAAAAATTTGGTGACATGCAGGAAATGTGTTTTATTTTTACCTCCGATGAAAAGCGGTGTAGGCATAGATTGGAATCAGCAAAGGGGGCTAGTATTGCTCATAGATCCTGATTTTGGTGGAGTTGATCATTGGCAGGAAATGGTTCGTGTGGCGCAGCATCCAGCGGTGAAGTTGATTTTTGTCGGAGGTAGTTTTTTGCACAAGAGTCATTTGGACCAATGC
>JBDLUK010000145.1:0-4406 GCA_039805365.1 Bacteroidota bacterium
TACTCAGCTAAAACAACCACTTTGTTGTTTAATACCTCAACAGTTCCTCCATTTAAATCGAAAGTAACTTCTTTTCCAGCTTTGTCTACCAGGCGAAGAGTTCCTTTTTTCAAACTTGAAATAAGCGGAGCGTGGTTATTCATTACACCAAGACTACCATCACTACCAGGAAGAAACACATAAGTGGCCTCACCAGAGTAGAGCGTAGCATCGGGGGTGATGATTTCAATTTGCATATGACTTAAGCTTTGCTTGATTCAGCCAACATTTTCTTACCTGCTTCGATCGCTTCTTCGATAGAACCTTTCAAGTTGAAAGCTGCTTCTGGATACTCATCACAAGCACCGTCCATGATCATATTGAAACCTTTGATAGTTTCTTCGATTGGAACCAATACACCAGGGATACCAGTGAATTGTTCAGCAACGTGGAAAGGCTGAGACAAGAAACGTTGCACCTTACGGGCACGGTATACAGACAATTTATCATCTTCAGACAATTCATCCATACCCAAGATGGCGATGATATCTTGCAACTCTTTGTAACGCTGTAAAATTCCTTTAACACGTTGAGCACAAGTATAATGTTCTTCACCTACGATTTGAGGAGTCAAGATGCGAGAGGTAGAATCCAATGGATCAACCGCTGGATAGATACCTAACTCAGAAATCTTACGGCTCAATACTGTAGTTGCATCCAAGTGAGCAAATGTTGTAGCAGGAGCTGGATCCGTCAAGTCATCCGCAGGTACATAAACCGCTTGAACAGATGTAATAGAACCACGCTTGGTTGAAGTGATACGCTCTTGCATAGCACCCATTTCAGTAGCCAAAGTTGGTTGGTAACCCACAGCAGAAGGCATACGGCCTAACAATGCAGATACCTCAGAACCAGCTTGTGTGAAACGGAAGATATTATCGATAAAGAAAAGGATATCACGACCACCAGACTTCTCATCACCATCACGGAAATGCTCAGCAACAGTTAATCCAGACAAGGCCACACGAGCGCGTGCTCCGGGTGGCTCATTCATCTGACCAAATACCAAAGTGGCTTGGCTCTTGGCCAATTCTTCTTTATCAACTTTGGTTACGTCCCAGTCACCTTGTTCCATTCCATGAACGAACTCCTTACCATATTTGATAACGCCAGATTCAATCATCTCACGCAACAAGTCATTTCCTTCACGTGTTCTTTCACCAACACCAGCAAATACAGACAAACCTTCGTAAGCTTTTGCGATATTGTTGATCAACTCCATGATCAATACAGTTTTACCAACTCCGGCACCACCGAACAAACCAATTTTTCCTCCTTTGGAATATGGCTCAATCAAGTCGATAACTTTGATACCTGTGAAAAGGATTTCTGCAGAGGTTGTTAAGTCCTCATATCTTGGAGCTGGACGGTGAATAGCATATCCACCTTCTTTGTTGACATCACCGATACCATCGATAGCCGTTCCTACAACGTTGAACAAACGACCTTTGATTTGCTCGCCTGTAGGCATTGTAATGGCTTGTCCCATTGCAATTACCTCAGCACCTCTTTGCAAACCTTCAGTTGCATCCATTGCGATAGCACGAACAGTATCTTCACCGATGTGACGCTGACACTCTAGAATCAATTCTTGACCATCTGGACGTTTTGCAACCATTGCATCAAGGATGTTGGGAAGCTTTTGTCCTGCAGGGAAAGTTACGTCCACTACTGGACCGATTACCTGCGCTACTTTACCATTGTTTTGGGACATAATAGTACTAAAAATTTTGGGTGCAAATATATAGCATCCCCATTGGATTTGAAAAGATAAAAGTCAGATTTTCAAGGAAGAGTGAAAAAAGCCGTAAAATTGCAATCGCAAAATATTTCGGCAAGTTTGTCGTTTGTTAAATCATTTTGTAGAAAAGTATGGAAAACTTGAACTCCCCTGCGTCTTCGGAGAATTTGGTGGTGATTGTTCTTAAGAACAGAAAACGTTTGATGATTATCGGTTTGGCAGCGGCAATTGTTTCTGCTATCGTTTCGTTTTTCATTCCTGAGCGATACAAGAGTACCGTGGTTTTGTTCGCTACTCAACAGCACTCTTTTGGTGAACAGTTGATGGAGGAACAGAAAAAGGAGGACGTTTTGGCCTATGGAGAGGAGGAGGATGCGGAACGTTTGATGCAAATTATCAACTCTGATCAAATCAAATCTAAGGTTATTCAACGATTTGATTTGTGGACAGTATATGAGATTCCCAAGTCTGAAGCTGGTGCCAATACATTGATTGGAAAGAAATACAACGATAATGTCAGTGCAAGCTTGACCAAATTTGGGGGGATTGAGATTGAAGTATTGGATGAAAGCCCCAAGCGGGCAATGGAAATGGCCAATGCCATTGCGGAGTACACAGATTCTGTGAGCAACAGAATGAGAAGTGAGCGCGCAAGAGACGCTTTCAATTATGCTGAAGCCACTTTGCGTTTTCAAGAGTCAGAATTAAAGTCGATGGAAGACAGCATGAATGTGTTGCGCCGTCAGGGTGTTTACGATTACAAAGATCAGATTGAAGCCTTGATGAAGGACTACAGTTCTTCCATTTCCAAGGGGCATCCAGATATTGCCAAGGAGATCAAGGTTGAGATGGACCGAATATCAAAATACGGGACTATATTTAATAAGTTGGAGCTGGACATTGAGGCAGCCCACGAAAAGTTAGATATCCTGAAGAAGCGTCATGAATTGATGAAGATTGATATTGATTCTGATTTGCCTTCTAAATTCATTCTTGACAATGCCTCAGAGGCGGATAAGAAATCTTACCCTATTCGCTGGTTGATTGTGGTTGTATCCACATTATCGGCTTTGATTTTTGGCGTTTTTGTTATTTTATTTTCGGGATATTGGAAGGACTTGCGTTCTTCAGGCACTGTGTAGGTCATGCAGAATTGGGATTGGAAGAATGGTATCGTTCTCTTGGGATTGCTGTTTGTCCTTACCCTAGGTGTATCTCTTTACTTTGAGTTTTATTACATCCTTTTTTTGCCTGTTATTTTGGCATTTATAGCGATGTCTTTTTTTAAGCTGGATTGGGTGTTTTATGGGCTTTTCTTTTTCACACCGCTTTCTATCAATATCGAGGAGTTGGGCGTGGAAGGTGTTGGATTGTTTTTGCCAACTGAAATAATGTCAATTGCTTTGCTGCTGCTTTATTTGGCGCGTACATTTCAAAAGCAGTCAGGTATTGAAAGACATGCTATTCGCAATTGGATATGGATATATTTTGCTTGGTTAATTTTGACATCTGTTACAAGTGAATTTCCTTCGGTTTCATTTAAATATGTTCTGAGCAGGGCTTGGTTTATTTTACCAGGCATTTTTTTATTGATCCCTCTTCTCCGAACAAAATTGGACATTAGAAAATTGATGTTGTTGTATTTTATTACGCTCGTGGTTGTAATGATGTACACGGTTATTCGACATTCCATGTATGGCTTTGACAAAGATTCTGCGCATTGGGTCATGGAACCTTTGTTTCGCGACCATACCGTTTATGGCGCTGCTTTGGCGATGGTTTTTCCGTATGTGTTTTTGCAATTGTTTTCGAAAGAACAGTCTGCCATATTGAAGTTTTTTTATATCTCTGGATTTGTCATTTTATTGATTGCATTGGTACTTTCTTATACCCGCGCTGCTTGGCTTTCTGTTGTTGTTGCCGCGATGATAGGCTGTTTTATGTTGATGAAGGTTCCTTTCCGATGGGTATTGGTTACCGGATTATTGGTAGGAGGAACGACGTTTTATTTTTTAGATGATATTCAAATTGCATTAAATCGCAACAAGAAAGAAAGTTCGGATAAGATGGATGAGCACATTAAGTCGATTTCAAACGTTTCTTCAGATGCATCAAATTTGGAGCGGTTGAATAGGTGGCATTGTGCGATGGAGTTGTTTTATCAGCGACCTATTGTAGGCTGGGGACCAGGAACGTATCAATTTGTATATGCTCCTTTTCAACGGGCAGAAGATAGAACCATCATTAGCACCAATCGTGGTGATGGAGGAAACGCCCATTCAGAATATCTTGGTCCACTTGCTGAACAGGGTGTTTTGGGGAGTGCGATATTTATTGGACTGGTGATGATTGTTTGCTTTCTTGGTTTCCGTGTATTTTATCATGCAACGAACTATGAGGAGCGCTTGGTGATCATGGGGTTGTTCTTGGGATTGATTACCTATTTTGTACACGGGGTATTGAATAATTTTCTTGAAATGGATAAAATAGCGGTTCCCTTTTGGGCCTCTATCGCATACTTGGTTCATTTGGATTTGAAAAGACGGGCGGAATTGTCTCGTCACATTTGAACCGATAAAATGGCAATATCATCGATATAAGGCATGCCATCTCTAAAGCACTCAAC
>JBDLUK010000146.1:0-3988 GCA_039805365.1 Bacteroidota bacterium
TTCTTTTCAATCACGTGCCGATGTTTCTGGCATTGTTTGCATTGATCCTTTGGGTGGTGAATTTTTTGAAACCCACCGCAATTATTAAATCCCTAGCGATGATCATCATGGTGGTGATGGGTCTGATGAGCATGGCGGCAATGGCCACCGGCGAAGAAGCGGAAGAAATCATGGAAGAGTGGGGCATGAACCATGGTGCAATTCACGAACATGAAGAACTGGCCGAAGTTGCACATTTTTGCGCACTTGGGATGGCGGTTTTGACGATTGTGGTATTCTTCATCGAAAGAAAAAAACAAACCGAAATCAAAGCTTTCTCTTTTATCTCCTTGGTTGGATTGCTTTGCGTCTTGATGACCATGTCCATCGCTGCTCATGAAGGTGGAAAGTTGAGTCATCCTGAGTTGTATCAAACACCCCCTGCCGGATTAAACCCCGAGCAAGAAGAGGATCATGAGTCTCACGAACACTAATGCGGATCACCCCGCCTTTCAGGGTATTCAAGCGGTTAAAAAAGGGATCGCGCTGAATTTCCTGTTGGCGATTGTTAAGGCACTTTCTGGAATTTTTGGTCACAGCTACGCCCTTATCGCGGATGCGATTGAGAGTGGTAGTGATGTCCTTTCCTCCATATTGGTTTGGATTGGTTTGCGCACTGCCGCCAAGCCACCGGATGAAGATCACCCTTATGGACATGGCAAGGCCGAACCCATGGCAGCCGGTGTTGTCAGTTTGATGCTGTTTGGAGCTGCATTCTTGATTTTTTATCAATCACTTCATTTGATCAATACACCGCACCCATCACCAGAGTGGTGGACGCTGTTGGTGCTAGCGGCGATTGTCGGCGGAAAGGAATTGACCTTCCGTATGGTTCAGAAAACGGGAGACGATATCCAAAGTCAAGCAGTGAGAGCCGAGGCGCAACACCATCGCGCCGATGCCCTTTCATCACTTGCTGCTTTTGTGGGAATTGTAATCGCTTTGGTTGGAGGACCTGGTTTTGAAACAGCAGACGATTGGGCCGCCATGGTGGCTGCAGTTTTCATCGCTTGGAATGGCGGGAAAATATTTGTCTCCTCTTTTTCAGAACTGATGGACCAAGCGTTGCCCAAAGAAAATGTCGATCAAGTGGTGGACATCGCGAAGCAAATTCACGGTGTACAAAAAGTGGAATCTTGTTTCTTGAGAAAAACAGGTTTCGAATGGTTTGTTGATATCACCATTCAGGTAAATGGACAGCTCTCAGTGGAAGAGGGACATGCCATCGCACACGAGGTGAATGATGCCATCAAAGCCCAAATCAGTCAAGTCTATGCCGTACATACCCACGTCGAACCATTCCATTTTTGATTGTTGATAAATGGAAATGGGGGCATTAGGTTTATGGACACCTCACCTTATATTTGCCTTATTACAAAATAACCATTATGAATATTGTCGTTAACAGTTCGCTTTTACACAAGTCGCTTCAATTGTTGGGTGGCGTGTTAAACAGCAGCAATTCTTTGCCCATCTTGGATAATTTCCTTTTTGAAATTCGTCCCAAAGAATTGGTCGTGAGCGCTTCAGATTTGGAGACTGCCATTACCGTTCGTTTGGAGAACATCGAAACCAAAGGCGAAGGTGTGTTGTGTGTGCCTGCGAAATTGTTGATGGATATTTTAAAGTCTATTCCCGAGCATCCGCTCACTTTTACCATCGATACTAAAACATACGGAATTGAGATTTCATCTGAGTTTGGTAAGTACAAGTTGACCGGAGTAAATGGAGATGATTTCCCCAAGGCTCCAGCGATGGACAGCGACAAATCATTCAAGATTCCTGGAGATGTTATGTCTCGTGCGATCAACAAAACTTTGTTTGCTGCAGGTAACGATGATATGCGTCCTGTAATGAGTGGTGTTTATTTTGAAATCAACGAAAGCGAAACACGTTTCGTTGCTACCGATGCACATAAATTGGTTCGCTACACCCGCACTGAGGCAGGTGGAGATCCTGCTACTTTCATTGTTCCACGCAAGCCTTTGAATTTGATGAAAGGTATTTTGGGATCTGTGAAATCAGATGTAGCGGTTGCATATTCTGATAACAATGCCCAATTCACGTTTGATAATGTTTCTTTGATGTGTCGCCTGATTGAAGGGAAATATCCCAACTATGAGGCGGTTATTCCAAAGGAGAATCCATTTAAATTGACGATTGATCGCGCGGACTTTTTGCAGTCTATCCGTCGTGTGAGCATCTTTGCCAACAAGACAACGCATCAGGTTCGTTTGAAAATGGGTGGAAGTGTATTGCACATTTCAGCTGAAGATTTGGATTATAGCAATGAAGCCAACGAGCAATTGTCTTGTACCTATATCGGAGACGATATGGAAATTGGTTTCAACAGCCGTTTCCTTCAAGAGATGTTGAGCAATTTGGATTGCGACAACGTAACCATCGAAATGAGTGCTCCCAATAGAGCGGGCATCATGCGTCCAGTAGAATTGGTGGACGAGAACGAAGATATTTTGATGTTGGTTATGCCTGTGATGCTGAATAGCTAATGCAAGCAACGCAGACAAGACCCATCCAAGAAACCATACCGCAGACCCATCTGATATACAATTCGGATGGGTCTGTTTATCATTTGGGCATTTGTGAAGAACATGTTGCCGATGATATTTGGATTGTAGGTGATCCCGATCGAGTAGGAATAATCACTGCTTTTTTTGATCAAGTAGATTTTCGCATTCACCGTCGCGAGTTTGTCTTGCACAAGGGAATTTTAAAAGGAAAACCGCTCACCGTGGTTTCATCGGGTATTGGTGTAGACAATATCGAAATTTTAATTTCGGAGTTGGACGCCGCAGTGAACATTGATTCTGAGACGCAGAAGATCAAGCCGGAATTACGTTCATTGAATTTTTTGCGACTCGGTACATGTGGCACATTGCGCGCAGAGGTTGCTCCAGGCACCATCGTTGCATCCGCTTTTGCTTATGCATATGACGGCGTTCCATACAGTTATGAAATGTCATTCTCACCGGATGAAGAGTCATTGATGACAGCATTGAAGGCTGGTGGTATGGACAAACCCAATTTGTATGCTGTAGCAGGATCTGCTTATTTGGCCGGGCGCTATTCCATTTTTGATTTGCGAGGCATCACTTATACCGCCAATGGATTTTATGGTCCTCAAGGACGCTCTGTTCGATTGAAGAGCAAGTTCGAAGCATTTGAAGGTGAGGGTAACTTTCATTGGGAAGATTTGGTGATCACCAATGTCGAGATGGAATGTGCAGGATTGTATGCCATGGCCAGTCTTTTGGGTCACCAAGCATTGACCTGTTGTGTGATATTGGCCAATCGAAAAACGCAGGAATTCTCCGCCCATCCTGCAGAAGATGTCGATCGACTCATTCAAAAAGCCATTGCTGCATTTTGAATAATTCCGTGTGAATAATAAAAAGAAATACTAAAAAAGCCCTTGGGCATTCCCTGTAGTTTTGAAATACAAAATTACGAGTATGCATGGTGAAGTAAGCGCATTGATTCAATTGATGGAGGATCCAGATGAAGAGATCTTTGCGCATGTAAAGCAGGAGTTGTCAAGGATGGGCGATGGGTTGATTCCCCAATTGGAACAATATTGGGAATTGAACCAGTATGGTCCATTGTTCCATCAGCGCATCGAAAGCCTCATACAAGAGTTACAATACCGCGCGATATACAAGAGATTGCGTGAGTGGAAAGAGAGTCATGATCAAGACTTGTTAGAGGCCATGTTGATTTTGAATCGATTTGCTCATCCTTCAATGAGTGAGCAAGATTTGAAACAACAGGTCATGAAAGTTCGCCAAGACATCTGGTTAGAGATGAATGATTTTTTGACCGCTGTAGAAGTGATCAATGTTTTCAATACGATTTTATTCAGGGTTCATCAATTTGAGGGAGTGAGTCATGTGAGTCAAGGACACAATACTTTGGGTGATTTGTTGCACAC
>JBDLUK010000147.1:0-6624 GCA_039805365.1 Bacteroidota bacterium
CGGGGTAAGATGTGGGGTGCTGGTAATAACAATGGCATCAGCTGTTTCTGCGCGAGAGATTAAATCTCTTAATCCACCGGCGGGCCAAAGTTGATCATTATAAAAAGGAAGGTCAAATTTGGAAAGAAGTATTTTGGTACGTGCTTGGAGCGCCCTATGCTGAAATGCGTCATCCAAAACAATCCGTTGTAATTGTGGAAATTTTTTGGCCAAGAAATTTATTCCGATGATTCGTTTCTCCGCTACAGCACCTGGAATATCAGGATGATGACGATGTATCAGTAATGGCTCATCGCCAATGAGGGTAGCATCTGAAGATGGTAGGATTTCCACCAAACCGGAAGTTTTGCGTCCATATCCTCTTGAGACAAATCCTGTATCACCAAAGGTCTTCAAATCTTGTAATAGAAAATCAGTAAATGGAGTTTTCCCCGCACCACCAATGGCCAAATTTCCAATGACGATTGTATTGATTTCAGGTGAAATACTTTTGAAAATACCCCTGTCGTACAAAAAATGACGAATGCGAAGTATGAGGCCCAAAAGGGTTGAAATAATATTTCGAATAATAATAAATCGCATTGTCTTAATTTCGAGGTGAAATTACAATAGAAATCATGACACGAGTAAAAGATATTATCGCAGAACTGGACAAATGGGCGCCCCTGGCTTTGCAAGAATCGTATGATAATGGTGGACTTATTGTGGGCAATCCAAATTGGGAAGTGAAGGGCGTGCTTTGTTGCTTGGATAGTATTGAAGCAATTATCGATGAAGCGATATCGTTAAACTGCAACGTTGTTTTGGCGCATCACCCCATTGTTTTTACTGGTCTAAAGAAATTGACGGGCAAAAGTTATGTCGAGCAAACTATTATCAAGGCCATTAAACATGACATCGCTATCGTCGCATGGCATACAGCCTTAGACAGCATAGTGACAGGAGTCAATCATAAACTTGGAAACATGTTGGGGGTTAGCAGGCAGAGTATTCTGCAGCCCAAACGCAACGTGCTATATCGTTTGGGCGTTTATGTTCCAAAGGAGAATTTGCAACAAGTAGAAGAGGCCATTTTTGCGGCTGGTGGAGGTTATATTGGAAATTATTCGTCTTGTAGTTTTTACACCGAGGGCATGGGATCTTTTAAGCCTGAACCTGGCGCACATCCGCACACTGGAGAAATGGGCGTTCGCTCAACTGTTGCCGAATTGAAAGTCGAATTTGTCGTTCCAGAGCATGCTCGGTTTGGCGTGCATCAGGCCATGTTGGCCGCTCACCCCTTTGAAGAAGTAGCGCATGAATGGGTAAAACTCGATAATTTTCGAACCGATGTGGGGTCTGGAATGATAGGAGAATTCAATACTCCGCAGGACATTAAATTATGGATGAAAGATATCAAGGAAAAATTGGGAATTGGTTGCATCAAGCACACGACTTTATTGAGCGAGAAAATTCAACGAATAGCGTGGTGTGGAGGTAGTGGAGATTTTTTGTTGGAGGATGCCATTGCTCAAGGAGCTGAAGTTTTTGTGACCTCCGATTTTAAATACCACCGTTTTTTTGATCACCAGAGTAAAATCGTCATCTTGGATATCGGACATTATGAAACAGAAAGTTGCGTAATAGATTTACTAAGTGGTTGGTTAACAGAAAAATTTACTACTTTTGCCATCCACAAAACAAGGATTGTAACGAATCCTGTTCAATATTTCTGAAATGGCGAAAAAGATGACCAAGTCCTCAACGCCTGCTAAATCGACCAAAAAACCTGTAAAGGTTGAGGTTAAAAAAGCAGTCAAAGAGGCAAAGAAATCTGCGCCGGTAAAGAAAAAGAAAGAAGAGAAAGCAAAGCCGGTTAGCAAGAAGAAAGCAACTGTTGCAAAGAGCTCCACAAAGCCAGCAGCAAAAAATTTAAAGGCACCGGCTAAAAAAAATGTGAAGAAAGCTATGCCTGAAAAGAAAGAGTCTAAAGCGCCTGTGGCCAAAAAGCCAGCTGCTGCTCCTAAGAAAGCTGCTAAAGTGGTCACCAAATCAGCAACGCCTGCCAAAAAGGCTGCAGCTACTGTTGCTAAACCTACAGCAAAGAAATCTGAAGCAAAGAAGCCCGTGTCAACCAAAGAAGTTGCCGCGAAATCGACCGTTAAAGTGGTTGAAAAGTCAGCTGCAGCGAAGAAACCAGAGACATTGAAGAAGGCTGTGCCTTCAAAAGAGGTCGCTAAGAAACCGGAGCCAGCTAAAGCTAAGGTAGCTGAGGCAAAAGTAGTGGTTGAAAAACCTGCTGTTGTAGCAAAGGAGGAACCCAAAAAGAAGGAACCCAAAGTTGCCAAGCCTGAAACAAAAGCAAAAGTTGATGAGGCACCATCTGACAGACCAAAGCCAAGAATTATTGAGTTCAAAAGAGACAATAGGCCCACAGCTAATCCTGTGTTCGTTAATAATCCAGAAGGAATGGCCGCTGTCAAATTTGCTCCCGTTGCACGTATAGAAAAAAATGAAAAAAAGGAATCTACTGAAGATATGAAAAGCTCAAACCGATTTGCCTTCGTTGAAGGTGATAACAAAACCGCTGGTGTAACCATCGAGAATAAATTGCGCGCTCTTTTTGATGTGCAATTGATTGATTCACATATTGATAAAATTCATGCTACAAGAGGCGAATTGCCTTTGGAAGTTGAAGATTTGGAGAACGAGGTTGCTGGTTTGAATACCCGTGTTGGAAAAGTTGAAGAAGAGGTGAATGCTGCTGTAGAAGATATAGCTGCAAAGAAGCAAGGGATTAAAGATGCTGAGACGCAAATCAAGAAGTACAAGGAGCAGTTGGAGAAAGTGAAAAACAACCGTGAGTATGAAGCTTTGAACAAGGAAATCGAATTTCAAGATTTGGAAATTCAATTATTGAAGAAGAAAATCAGAGAGGCTGAAAGTTTGCATGAGTTGAAATTGGCCAATTTGGAGACAAGTCAGCAAAAATTGGAAGCACGCACCAATGATTTGGAATTCAAGAAAAAGCAACTTTCAGAAATTATTTCAGAAACAGAGCGTGAAGAGGATATTTTGAAGGCGAAGAGTGCGGAAGCAAAGAAGTTGATTGATCAAAGATTGTTGGATGCCTATGAGCGTATTCGCAAAGGAGCAACCAACGGTTTGGCTGTTGTGCCCATTGATAGAGAGGCCTCAGCAGGATCTTTTATCCATATCCCACCGCAAAAGCAAATGGACGTAGCTGCTCGTAAGAAAGTAATTATCGATGAGCACAGCGGTCGTATTTTGGTTGATAGCATTTTGGCGATGGAACAAACTGAAAAGATCAATGCCATGTTGGAAAAAGAATTGAAAAAGTAACACGAGATATTTATTTAAAAAGGGGGCTTATGCCCCCTTTTTTTATTTCTGTTGCTTTTTAAACCAATAGTAAACTGGAATTCCCAAACAAACGATAATTAATCCAGGCCAAGTGTCGTTAGGGGTGAAAATCAAAAGTCCAACGCAAAAAGAGATTGCGAACAGAATGTAAAATATTGGGAGAATGGGGTAGAGTGGGGTCTTGTAGGTTCTAACCATTTCAGGTCGTTTCTTTCGCAAAATAATTACCCCTGCAATGGTCAGGATATAGAACAGCATCACAGTGAAAACTACATAATTTAATAGCTGTCCATATTGACCGCTTAGGCACAAAACGGAAGCCCAAATGCATTGTGACCATAAGGCCCAATGTGGAACGTGGTGTTTATTTAATTTGGCCGCGGATTTAAAAAAGAGTTTTTCTTCCGCCATGGTTTGGTATACACGAGCACCGCTAAAGATGAGTCCATTGTTACATCCAAAAGTTGAAACCATAATCAGTCCAGCAATCAGGTAAGTGCCGATTCCACCAAAAATGGCTTGGGCCGCTGCTACGCCAACACGCTCTTGTGGTGCCTCGGCAATGGATTGCAACGATAAGGTTCCCACGTACATGAGGTTCATGGAAACATAAATGATGGTGACAATCAAGGTGCTTAAAAATAGTGCCCGTCCGATGTTCTTCTCGGGGCTCTTCATTTCGCCTGCAATAAAGGTGATGCTGTTCCAGGCATCGCTGCTAAATACAGATCCAACCAATGCGATGGATAGGGCGCCAAGAAGCGTATACAGATCGATGGGCATTGCTTGATGGGTTGTAGGGTTCCATTGTTGCCAACTCCAACCTTGGCTCCAGTTCGTATTCCAGATTTCTGCGTCAAAGCCCCAAATGAATCCTGCGGCCAATAACCCAAATAGCGCTATCAATTTTGTGCTGGTAAATATACCTTGTATCCAATTTCCTGATTTTACACCCTTGGTATTGATATAGGTCAATAAGACAATAGTTGACACCGCTAAAATTTGTGCGGGATAAATATTGTAGGACCCCAAAATTGGAATGCCGTTTACAGGTGACATTTCAAAAACAGGTAGAAAGTATCCCGTGAATTTACTGAATGCTACAGCTACAGCGGCAATGGTGCCTGTTTGGATGACCGTGAAAAAGCTCCAACCATATAGGAACCCCATTATTGGATGATAGGCCTCTTTTAAATAAATGTACTGCCCGCCGGCTTTTGGAAACATCCCAGATAGTTCTCCATAACTTAATGCAGCAGAAATTGTGATAATACCCGTGAATAACCAGATGGCAATAAGCCATGGTGCACTGAATAGTTGGGTGGTCATGCTTGCGCTGACAATAAAAATTCCAGATCCAATCATGGAACCTACGCCCAAAAGCGTACTGTCCAATAATCCCAATTGGTGTTTGTTTTTCATGAAGGCAAGATAACACATGTGGCAGCTGCATTGGTGTTTGTGCATAAAGTGTGAATATTCCAATTTTTAACTTGTCAACATCATTTGCATCTTTGTAATATGTCAGAAGCATTTATCGTATCAGCGCGCAAGTATCGTCCAGACTCCTGGGAAACAGTGGTGGGGCAAAAGTCCATTACACGCACTTTACAAAATGCTATTGCGACAGATCAAATTGCCCAAGCATATTTGTTTTGTGGTCCCAGAGGGGTTGGTAAAACGACTTGTGCAAGGATTTTTGCCAAAGCTGTAAACCAAGTAGGGCAGAATGAGGAAGGGGAAATGGCGTTCAATATTTTTGAATTGGATGCTGCCTCGAACAATTCTGTTGAAGACATTAGAAATATTGTGGATACGGTTCGTATCCCTCCTCAAGTGGGTAAGTACAAAGTGTACATTATCGATGAGGTTCATATGTTGAGCACGCAAGCTTTCAATGCTTTCTTGAAAACATTAGAAGAGCCTCCTGCTCATGCCATATTCATTCTGGCAACAACGGAAAAGCATAAAATCATCCCAACTATCCTAAGTCGTTGTCAAATTTTTGACTTCAGTAGAATCCGAATTTCAGACATGACGGAGCATTTGGCTGATATCGCCCGTAAAGAGGGTATCGAAGCTGAATTAGAAGCACTTCATGTGATAGCTGAAAAGGCGGATGGAGCGATGCGTGATGCATTATCCATTTTTGACCAAGTGGTTGCTTTTTGCGGTAAAAGTCTTACTTATTCTGCGGTGATTGAGAATTTGAATGTCTTGGATTATGACAATTACTTTCAATTGACAGATCTTGCCTTTTCTGAAGATGTTCCTCAATCCCTTTTGTTGTTCAATACAATTTTGAACAAAGGATTTGATGCCCATCATTTTGTTTCTGGTTGGGGAGCACATTTGCGAAGATTACTGGTCTCCAAAGATGTAGCAACAATAGCGCTATTGGAAGTTTCTGAAAACGTTGCTCAGAAGTATGCCGAACAAGGAGCGAAAATGGACTTGAGGTTCCTCATATCAGCGATGGACTTGATCAATGACTGTGATATTCATTATCGCGCGAGTAAGCATCAGCGATTACTCGTTGAGCTCACTATCATGAAGATTTGCAGCATTCAATCCAATCGGAGGGAAGGCGAAAAAAAAAAATAGGATAATCCCTTTTCGCGGAGCACCAACTGCTGCAATCACAACCGTTGCGCCTTCTGCAGGTAAACTTCCTTCCAATGAAATAGTGATTGGCGATGGTACGCCAGTTTCTACAACTACGCCTCGATCGATTGCTCAGCCAGCCGCACCTAGAATTCCTGCCCCATTGGGCCAAAGAGACAAAATTTCACAGTCCAAAGAAATCATTTCGATTTCTCAGTTGAATAATCCAACCGGCCAAATTGCTCAGGGAAATGTTGAGGAAGAGTTAATTCAAGAAATTGCTGATCGCGCGTACAATCAAGATGAAGTTTTTTTGGCTTGGGATTCTTTTCTGAAGTCAGGAAAAATTCCTCAAGGTCAGTTATGGGCTGCGATGAGCCTAGCCCAACCTAGATTTTCGGACAACGTCCTTACATTAGGCTTCCCAAGTGAAACACAAGTTATTTATTTCAACGATGTAAGAAATGATCTAGCTGGCTATTTTAAAGAATCTCACCAAATGAAGGGACTTACTTTTATTACAGAAGTCCTCAAAGAGGTTGAGACGCATAAGAATTTGATGACGGTTACCCAACGATTTGAGAATTTGAGGCAAGAGAATCCCTCAATTGAGAAAATGTATCGACTTTTTCAACTCAGGATGGAGTAAGGTTTTGG
>JBDLUK010000148.1:0-6693 GCA_039805365.1 Bacteroidota bacterium
AGCCACTGTTTGGGCATTGTCATTGCCGAATTCCGTTACATCCATGTCGATCATCTTGGTAAGATGGCGGGACTCTTTAAATACAATTTGAATACTTGGGAAATATGGAATTTTTTTGATCTTGTATACACCTGAAGAACTTGCCGTATCAGATGCGATCTTTTTACCTTCAGCAAAAATCTCCACGACTGCTTTGTTCAGTCCTTTTCCCAAAGTATCGGGGTACTCCGCCGAAGTTATTTTCCCCGCCAAAGACAAGATCTTTTTTGATACATCCTTTTGAGCCAATCCTAAAAAAGGGAAAGCGCCCAACATCAAGACAAATAGTATTCTTTGAATCATCTCTCAAATATAAGCAAAGAATTTAACAACTATTTGTATCAACATTAATTGTATCAACATATATTTGTCCCGTGAGACTAGAAGATGAAATCAAGCAAGTGCAGTTCAAGACGGAACATCATAAGTTGATGATTAATCTACTATACACCACATCTTGGTTGCAACGCATGCAATCCGCAATTCTAAGACCGCATGATATCACGCCAGAACAATACAACATTCTGCGAATACTGCGCGGTTCAAAAGGAGAGCAGATGAGCCTGAATGACATCAGCAGCCGCATGATAGATCGCGCCAGTAACACGTCTCGACTCATTGACAAACTCGTTCTGAAAAAGTGGGCGATTCGCAAAATTTGTCCCGATGATCGTCGTCAATCTGAAATCGCAATCACTGAAAGAGGCTTGGAAGTTTTAGAAAAACTCCAAAAGCCGATAGACGACATCACTGAACAATTTTCAATCATATCGGTTAATGATTGCAAGAAGTTCAACCAAGCTTTAGACGAAATAAGAAATATCAATAACCCTTCATAACTATGAAAAAAATCATGATGATTGCCCTAGTGGCATTAAGCAGTGCAACATTTGCACAAATCAAAGACGGTAAATACATCGTTGACTACAAAACCTCTAAAGTAGATTGGAGAGGAGAAAACCTAGTAGGCGGTGGCCACGATGGTTTTGTAAAAGTATCTAGTGGAAATGTAGTTGTTGCAAAAGGCAACATCACAACCGGTAAAGTTAAAATCAACATGAACGACATGACTTGCACGGACATTACTGATGCTGGTACAAACTCAAAGTTGATCAATCACTTGAAAGCTGAAGATTTCTTCAACACAGCTAAATTCCCAGATGCTGCATTTGAAATTACTGGAAGCACTGCCAAAGCAGATAAAAACGGTAACACCCACGTTGTAAAAGGTAAAATGACCATCAAGGCTACAACATTGGAAATGGAATTTCCTGTGAAAGTTGAAGTTCGTGATGGTAACATGCATGTTACTGGTGACATTGTTGTTGACCGTTCAAAATTTGACGTAAAATATCCAAGTGTAGGTGACTATGCTGCAAAGAATGAATTGAAAATGAAATTGGACATCAAAGCCAAAGTCTAAATCAATATCGGAAATAATAAAGGGGACTTAGGTCCCCTTTTTTTTGTTCTTATCGTTCGATGACTCCGGCAAAAAATACCGTAAATCCAATGTCAAATATGTACCATTCAAAAAAAACGGTGTATCATCTCCACTACCATTGGATTCCACCCTCAAATTGGACAATGCTATCTCGCTAAGCGGACGATGGTACGAAGCACCTACATAGAAAAATCCAGACTTGGCCGTTCGATATTCAAAACCCAAATTGGCCAATACGCTTGGCATCATCCAATTATTGCGATATGTCTTCACGTGGTAATCTATGAAAGTGGTATCCACTACTGTGCTTCCAAACTTCTCCAAATTACTTGGATAGAAATTGAGCGCCATTCCACCGCTTCCATTCATGAACCATTGCTTACCCAATTGAACGTAAATCAAAGCTTGAATGGGAATTTCGTAGCCTACCAATCGGTAGGTCATCGATTCAGAAAAACCAAATCTCAGCGACTCAAAACTAACCTTATAGTTGCGCTGCACCATAGAAATGCCTGTTTCCAATGACCACATGTTGTTCAAGCCTCTTCTGATGACAACACCAGAATTCCAGCCCAATTGATTTTCCAATAAAGCATCTGTATGTTCGTACAATTGGCGAACTGGGCCTGTGCCAAAAAACTGACTGGGCACCATGGGCTTCAACTGAATACCCATTGTGGTCAATCCCTTCTGCGCAAAAACAGAAGTTGCACCAAAAAACAAAATGAAAAAAAATAAATTCGTTTTATTCATTGTCCCAATTCCACTGGGTAACATATTCTAATGGCTTTCTATGGCTTTTAAAATCCTGGTGTGCAGGATAACCAACGTAGAATATTCCAACACATTGTGTTTGTTCATCCAAACCAATAAATGTTTTGAATGATGCTTTTTTTATAATTCCAGGAGTGGCCCAAAATCCTGCCAATCCATAGGCAACAGCTGTAAGGTGGAGATTTTGAACCGCCGCACCCATTGCCGCAACCTCTTCCCACTCTGGAACTTTGGCCGCGGGATCACGATGCAAACACAAAACAATTGCCACAGAAGCTTTGGAAACCCTCATTTGCATTCGCTCCAATGCAGAAGTATTGATATCCATTGGATCTACACCCTCTGTCATCGCGGTAACCATAGCATCCTTCAACGCTTCCTTTTTGGAGTTGGCATATACTGCAAAACGCCAAGGCTGGGTCATACCATGATTCGGCGCCCATATCGCGTTGGTCAACATCAACTCTATTTGTTCTTGATGAACTTTTCGATCTGAAAAATGCTCAGGTGCCACAGATCTTCTAGAACGGATCAGCTCCGTTATTTCGCTTAAATTGTACTGCATATTTGAATTTCAAAACTACGTTTAAAACAGGAAAACCCTACATTTGAAATGTCAAATTATGGAAAAGTACATTGTGATTACGGGAGCAGGTTCTGGTATGGGACAAGCCACAGCGATATTATTGTCTCAAAACCCTGAGAACCGCATCATCTGCGTAGGCAGACAAATGGATAAGCTCAAGCAGACGGAGGTTCTGATGCACAATTCATCCCAGCATTTATTTTGGGCATTGGACATTACGGATGACCAAGCATGGAAAAAGCATCTTTCAGAAAATCACATAACCAATCTTTATGCTGTTTTCGCCAATGCAGGAATTGGCGGCAGTAACCAGTATGGTAATGAAGATCGATGGGAGGAGATTTTACATACCAACCTAACAGGAACTTATATCACAGCGCAAAATACACTGCCTTACTTAGAAAAAGATCTGCGATCACACCGTCATTTCATTATCACTTCCTCTTGCCTTGCGCGATTTGGAGTACCGGGATACAGTGCTTATTGCACAGCAAAAACCGGTCTTTTGGGACTCACACGATCTTTGGCTTTAGAATGGGCAAGCAAGGGCATTCAAGTCAATGCCATTTGTCCAGGATGGGTGGAGACCGATATGGCTATCACCAGTGTCAAACGACTAAGCGAATTCACCGGAAATAGTTTGGAAGACGAATTAAAAATCCAAAAATCATTGGTTCCTTTGAATCGTTTCTCTGAACCCAATGAAATTGCACATTTTGTCGAATACTTGATTTCTGAAAATCAAAAGTCGATTACAGGACAAGCACTTGACATTAACAACGGATCATACATGTCATGAAAAAGAAACTCACATTTCTCTTCTTGGTCATTGGTATCTCTGCGCAAGCACAAATCTCCGATAGTGCGATGATTGCACAACTATACAGAGAAGTCCTATTGAATGGAACATGTTACAATGAACTTCATGACCTATGCAAAAATATTGGCCACCGCGTTGCAGGATCAGAATCTGCGGACAAGGCGATTGTATGGGGAAAAGAGCGGTTGCAAGCCATGGGAGCAGACACCACCTATTTGATGCCCGTAAGTGTTCCAAAATGGTCGCGTGGAAAGTCTGAAGAAGGCGTTGTTATCTTGAACAAGAAAAAAACGAAAATACCCATTGCCGCATTGGGTGGGTCTGTCGCTGGAGATATTACTGCATCCATCATCATGGTCAAAAGTGTTCAAGAATTGGAACTGATGGATCCAGAAAAAATCAAAGGGAAAATTGTATTTATTAACAAACCATTGGATGCCGCATTAATCAATACCGGAGCTGCCTATGGGGGCGGAGGAGAAATGCGCTGGAAGGGACCAAAACTAGCTGCAGAAAAAGGTGCGGTTGGTTGCTTAACTCGATCTCTAACATTGGCTGATGACCAATTTCCGCATACCGGAGCGATGGATGCTACGACGATACCTGCCGCAGCGCTTAGCGCCTATCATTGCAAATGGTTAAGTGAATTGATTCAAGAAAACAAAGAGGTCAAATTTCACCTGAATCTGAAGTGCACCAATGGCGGTAGAGTGACACAATACAATGTCATTAGCGAGTTGAAAGGCACTGAATTTCCTGAAGAGATAATCACAATTGGTGGACACCTGGACTCATGGGACATTGGAGAAGGCGCGCACGATGATGGCACTGGTTGTGTTCAAAGTATGGAAGTACTAAGAACACTAAAATCCATTGGATACAAACCTAAGCGAACTATTCGTGTTGTACTATTCATCAATGAAGAGTTTGGAAATGATGGAGGAATTACCTACGCTAAAGTGACCAAAGCCAATGGAGACGAGCATTTGGCCGCTATAGAAAGCGATGGTGGAGGATTCACCCCTAGAGGATTTAGCACACAATCCCCTGACGAGAGGTACACCCAATGGATGTCATGGACTCACTTGTGGGAACCCTACCAATTGCATAGTTTCAAAAGAGGTTGGAGCGGTGTGGATATTGCCCCTTTAAAAGATGACCGCGTTGCACTCTTTGCGCTCAATGTGGACAATCAACGCTACTTTGATTATCACCATACGCAGAATGATGTTTTTGAAAATGTCAACAAAAGGGAGCTACAGCTTGGAGCTGCGTCAATGGCCAGTTTGGTCTATATGATTGACCAACACTTCAGCCCCATTCCGTAACTACTTCCACATTTGAGCATGCCAAGAGTTTCCCAGTGCTTTAGACAATTCCGTAAATTGAGAAAACGTTGACAATGTTGTATCTAAAATCAACGTTTCATCCGTTACTTCATTTGCCTTTCTCATCGCCCAAAATTGATGAATTTTGGCTTGCTTCCACTCATTGTCTTTTTGAAAATACACCCACATCCTATCCATCAAATCCAGTTGAAAAAGCTCTGATAGTTTTCGAATGAAGGCCACACTTTTATCAATGCTACAACCTGAAATCGATTCAAAATCATTCCATCCAATCACCATCAGAAGTCTGCTCTCAATCAACCAAACATCACCATGGTTGGCTTTACCATGTGTATTCCAATCTGGCAAAAATTGATTGCGCAATGCCTCAAACTTTAAAACTTCATCATTGGTTAATTCTCTAGGAATATTGTAGAACCACAAACGCGCTTGCGCTGGAATGTCAGAAAGGGTAGCGTTAATTCTCATATTTTCTTTTCCATTGATCGATTAGTAATAGAACAAAGAAAGAGGGAGATTGCAAAATCATCCAAACCTTTCTTGTAAAATTCTGAATTGGCAATGATCCCGATGCTACAGAAATGGAATATAATCCAACAACCACAGCAATCAAACCGAGATAATAGATAACAATCCACTTGCGGTGTCCTTGCATTTGATGAAAGCACTTTGGGAGCATCCACCACTCCAAAAATGCAAATAAAAAAGTGAACGTGACAGGAATCATCCACTTCATCTTTTTCCAAAATCCTACATCTTGGTTGTAAAACCAATCCCAATCAGAGTGGGCATAAATTTGAGCAAAAGGCGCTATTTCTGATTGGTAATTTTTGATGGCCAATTTTTTCTCCAAGGTCATGGCATCAAAGCCTGAAAACTTTTCTCGCATCATCAATTGATAATTCACATTGACCTTGGACCATTCATTGGACCAAACCAAAGCCAATGCAACAAGGATAAAAAGCCAAAAACTTCTATTCATGCCGACCAATGAACTGCGCTTTCTTTAACCAGAAAAACCAAAGACCCACCACAACACTGTATACCAAAACAGTAAATGTGTAATCGTGATTAAATGCGAGACTCTGTGGATAATGGTGTTCAACCATCGCCAATGACACGATACGAAGCACATTAAAAATCTCAATGATCAACCCACCAAAAATCAAATAAGCCAATTTACCGAACCATTTGCCCGGCAAGAAAATAAGCACTGCGGTAAAAACCCAAATCAATGCAAATCCATCACAATTGGATGAAATCCAAACACCATTGGATCCTTGGATACGAATTGTATTGATCCATCCCTCTCCGTGAGGCAAAACAAAATAACCCAAAGTTCGAAGAATAGGTTTTGACATTTGAACCAAGAACTGTATGAGGTATTCATCAAAATTTGTTTTTGGTAAAAGCCAAAAATCATAGAGCAATACACCCAATGCGTACGTAAGGGTGACCAGAAAGATGAATTGAAAAGTCGATTTCGACTTCATTTCTTATTCACCAGCTTTTCTATCCCTCCAAGCCTTGGCACCACCTATTGCCAATCCAGAAACCAGCAACAACGTTACACCACCATCCAAAGGAATAGGACATGGACCAAACTCCCCACCACAAGGAAGATCACCACCACCTGGATCAGGCAATTGGGCCCACATGGCTACCTGAGCCAAAATCATTA
>JBDLUK010000149.1:0-14548 GCA_039805365.1 Bacteroidota bacterium
AGACCTATTCCGGCTATCCGTTGCAAGCTTTGCGCATCGCGCAAAGGCTTTTCACTGCTATCCGGGGTATGGCGGGCGTTCATGTGTAACGACAATTGTAATCATAAAAATCAATTTCCATTGTACATTTCGGAAGTCTGTTTATCCTCTATTTGGACTACAGCATGTATTAAATTTGAATTTAGTTATGAAAAAGCTCATCTTGGCTGCATTACTTCTCGCAACTACTCTATTCCACCTAAAAGTTCTTGCCCAAGACAAAGATTGTCTTTTTAAAAACCCATTGTGCTTTTACAACACCGACATATTGAGTTATTTGCAGGTGTTGCATAAAAATCAGCAATATGAACAGATGCTACCTTACATCACAGGGCCTGCTGTAGATGGACTATCGAAGGAGAAGAAAATATCCAAATTGGAAGATGCGTCATTTGGTTACCAAATGAAAAGACAAGGCGTAAAAACCGTCAGCAATCAGGAATGGGGACTCACTTATTCCCGTGTCATAATGGGCACCCAAGAAACTTTCAAAATAAAGTGTCTTTTGGTCAAAGGGACTTGTTGCGTTTATTTGGATGATAAGGGGTGGAATCAAGTATTCAAATAAATCAGTATTGGGATAATTCCAATTTCTGATTAGGACCTATTCAACATGAATGAGATTTAACAAATACAAAATCAACACATCATCTTACTTTTCACTTCATAAAGTCAAATAATAGTATTACATTTGCAAGATAAGTGTCACATTATCTTTTGACTTATGAAGAATAAAAAACTGTATATCACGCAGCTCGATCAGAAGTTGGCGGCGTTTGAAAGTGCGCATCAGACCACCAAGCCTAGTATCGGATGGGTAAGAACGATTCGTCATTCTTTGGGAATGTCATTGGAACAACTGGGACGAAAATTGGGCGTAAGCAAACAGAGTGTGCAACACTTGGAAAAACGTGAAGCAACTGGATCGATTACTTTGTCGGCCTTGAATGATGTAGCCAAAGCCTTGGACATGGAACTGGTCTATGGATTCGTACCCAAAGGTGGAAGCGTCATGCACCTCGTCGAAGAGAAAGCCAAAAAAATGGCAACCGAAATTGTACTCCGCACTTCGCACAACATGCGATTGGAAGATCAAGCTGTGGCCTATGAAAGATTGGAGAAAGCCATCCACGAAAGAACGGAACAAATCATGCATGAACTTCCCAAATCATTATGGGACTAGGACTTGATTATCAACCGGGACAAACACCGCTGGACGAAGAAGAAAGCGAAGGTCTTAAAATTATGACCATCACAACGCAAGGCGAACTCAATGAGTTTGAGCAAAACAACATTGAGCACGCTTTGCTTTGGCTTAAAAAGCAACGAATTGCTTCCACACAAATTTTGACGGAAAATTTCATTCTGAAACTGCATCAAAAAATGTATGGCGAAGTTTGGAAATGGGCGGGTAAGTTTCGCAATAGCGAAAAGAACATCGGGATTCATCACTCACAAATTGGTATCGAACTAAAAAAACTGCTCGATGACACCCAGTTTTGGATCGATCACCAAACCTTTACTCCCGATGAAATAGCCATTCGGTTCAAACACCGTTTGGTAAGCATTCATTGTTTTCCGAATGGAAATGGACGGCACAGCCGACTCATGGCCGATTTGATTGTTGAGAAAATTTTCGGGAGACCTCATTTCACATGGGGACATAGTCATTCCCATCTTTCCGAAAACAATAACGCTAGAGTATCCTATTTGCAGGCTCTGAAGCTTGCCGATAAAAATCAATTTCAAGCATTAATCGACTTTGCAAGAAGTTGAATCCTTTAATTTCCCCGCATAACTCCCTCTCTAGAAATATCCTTGGCCAAAGCATCTTTGTTGAGCTGAAATACAATGCGCTCATTCAGTTGTTCAGCGTAATTGCCGCTGATATCGCCGAACCAATTGATGCTCAACGGTTCCTCCAAAGAACCTCGGACAGGACATCGGGTGAAACTATACACGTTCACATCTTCCGAGGAAATTACTGCGTTCCGGACTTGTGACTGCAACAACTCAACCACCAATGGGCTCTGGGTCTCAATAACAATGCGAACATGTTGATTCTCTCTGCTAAATTTACAAACCATCTTAATCCATTGAAACAACCAATCGGGGTGCAGATCTCGCTCTGGATTTTTTAGAATTACCAATCTTTCTTGGGTGATGAATTGCCTACCCATGGGTATTTCCAACATCTGCTCCAATTGAACCAACTCATACACCCACGATACCGCGCGGCGCATCCCCGAACCCGCAAAGTCAAATGGTGAATCATACAACTCATAATTCAAGTACAACTGCTTTCCAAAATATCTACCCTCCGCATCCTTCAACTTCTTTTCAGTAACACCTATGCCGAACATCTCTTGACATCTAAACACAAAAACGTCTCCCAAATGCTGGTCAATCGTGGGCTGCTTATTCCCTTCCATGATCACCGATTGAGTAGCTGTCAAAGACAATGATTCGATGACCTGAATAAATAAATGAACGCCACACACCATCAAAGGATAAAATTCAAATTCGTCTTTGATGTCCCAGCGAAAAGCCTGAAAAACATCGCCTAATCCAAAACTGTATTGCTCTCTGCGCCTATCGGTAAAAGACATTTTAGGGTGGAGGTCAAGAAATCTTTCCACAAATTTCGCATTCATCTTTTTGGCATACAAGTTTGGAATCGAACAAAATCGTTCCCATTCCTTGGCCAAGGTGCGCGGCATTTTACGCATACCCAAAAGCATGACCTGATAAAAATTAGATTGAAAAATTTTCCGTTCTTTCTCATTCCAAATGACAATTGGAAATCGTTCATGATAAACAGAGAGATGAACCACTTCCGCGCATTTGATGTGCTCATCATCCTCTCGATGAATTTTATCGGTATGTTTATAGTGCAACTCTACGTTCAACTCCATTCCAAATAACAACACCGTGCGAGAAAACTTTACCGGATACTCTACCCTTCCTTGATGCACATAATGTCGCCAATCAAAAAATGAGTCGAAGCTGCAAACATTGGGCAGATTGCCCAACTCTACCTTCTGCACATCAAAATTTTTAGACAACAGGGCCAAACAATCCGACAATGTAGATTTGCCTGTTCCTGCCCCCCCTATAAATACATTTAAACCCACCAAATCCAACTTCGTATGAGAACGAAAAGATTTGAAATTATCCAATTGAATACGCATTTCGGTTGCTTTTTTCAGTTGAACCAAATCAAAGCATGCTCATTGTAATGGATTTACAATGGGGAAAAATAAACTTGATTGATTTGAGAAAATTTCTCTACAAATTGCCGGTGTATTTCAGATAAAATCTGTGCATGACCATGATGTGCGGCCAACTTACGCAGGATATGAAAATGAAGAATATTGACCAAGGGGAAACACTGGATAGTGCGGCAATTTGATCATTGAAAAAATAAAAGGCTGCCAAAAAAATCCAAGCGCCCAACTGAAATGGAAGTGCCTTCGTCCACATTTGGAAATGCGACACTTTAAAACTTCGCTTCAAATGCAACCACCCTACTGTACTGTGTTGACCGATAAAATAAAAACCAAAGGCCATCACTAAAGGCAAATTGGTTGTCAGTGCCAACCACAAAATCGTTAATATCCAATTCAAATTTCGTCTCCAAATGGCCAAGCCCAACCAAGGCAAGCCATACCATATAGGAATATTCGGGACAGTACCCAGGTAACCCAAAGTGCGCAAAATATCGCTACTCTCCTGCGAATGCGTACCCAAAATAAACAGAAGCACCGAGCCTCCCCATATCAAAGAAACTATCGGTGACATTTCCCAATACACGCCGTCTGCTTGACCAAAATGCCAAATAGAAAACAATAAAAATACAAGAAGGGCAAGCGGAGAAGACCACCACCACAAAAGCCCCATCATGGCCATCAAAATGAGATACTTTGAAATGAACTTCAGTAATTGCGTGTTCGATTCGGACATTTGTTCGATAACGTGATCCAAAGCGCCATGAGGAAAGCCAACGAGAATCATTCCTACCAAAAGAACAATCCAACCTATGGATTCTTGCAGTCCATCTGCAGGTCCGTTTACATTTAGTACAACAATAAAAAGCAAAATCAACAATGGCCTGAACAAATGAAATTGGGTGATGACCAATGTTTTTATAAATAACCAAACTGGCAATTTAGAAAAAATGGAAACCTCTTGCTTCCAATGGGTCTTCTCCTCCAAAAACAATATCACACGTGCCAATGGAACCTTTGCAAACAGCTGCGTGAAAATTTGACTTCCCTTATACGGCCAAATGGAAAGTATATAAAGCAACAATCCATCATACCACTCAAACCGCTCTTTACCAATATCTTTTGACTTTGTCAATGATTCCGTTTTCCATTGCTTCGCAAAGGTGTACATCCTTTTGAAAGCATAGCCCGTACTTGGTTTGATCATTCCACCTCTTGCTCCTAGTAAGGTAACATCCTCCATCTCTTTGACATCAGGCTTTGCATTGGTCATGGGTATGCTTCCCTCTTCTGTTGATAGAATGGAAAACTCCCCGAATCTGGATTGAATATACGCTTCCAAAATGGGATAGGCCTCTTCTTCTGTGAGTTGATTATCTCCAAAGCGCGTCAATTCAACCAGAGCGGTATTCTGATCAAATGGCAAAATGTACATGAATTGGGTATTGCCCAATTGAGGAACAGAAAAATCCATCAAAGTCAATGTATCCTCATTTCCATGCTGACCATCGTGTGAAATAAACCACCCTATAAAACTTTGGTTAAGATGAACCTTCGGAAATTTGATCGGAAGGTATTTGGGCGGTCGCGAATCAAAAACATGAGCAGAATAAATACATTCTTTGCTAATAACAACAAAACTACCTTTTTCATCTCGACCAATCTCATCAACGGCATCCAACTTCCAAGTGGCATCTACTTCTTCGCAAATTGACTTGGCTTCATTGTACAAGTCAATGCCTTTGATATAATAATACCGATAAGGCAACATGCTTATTATACCCTCTGCATGGTGCGTTACACTACCCCAACTTTGGGTAATGAGATCGCTCAAATCAGTTACAATACTTTCGTCAGGCTGCGCCCAAAAACAAAATGTTCTATCATTGACATTCTTACTATCCTTCTCCACCACCAGGACACGTTTATTGTACAAAAGTCCTCTTTTAAACAAACTCTTTAACATCAAGCAAGACGATGCTCCCATTCCAATAAAAATGAAATCGTAGATGGAGCCCTTTGTATTATCCTGCATAATTGATGTATTCATTTATAGAACAAAAAAAAGGGACGGTGATCGCTTGTACCCCGTCCCCTTTTCTATTTGATTAATAAGAATTAATCCTCTTTTCTTGACAAACTGTAGATAACCAAACCAAATCCGATTTTGTTGATGGCATCAGCAATGTTGTAAACGATATCCATCGCATGCAAAGCAGCAGCCTTGTCTTGAACTAGTTTCATACCGAATAAACCACCATCAGTTCCTAGGATATATCCCAACGGATAAATGGCCCATCCAACCAAAACAAACCAAGCAAGGATACGAGTAGCTTTAGCAACTTGTGGTCCAGCAGTTTGTGCCAATTTAGAAACCTCACCAAACCAAATTAGGTAAGCGATATAGAAATAAGCCGCTCCTGAGATTACACCCCATAGAACACTTTGTGCTGGATCCAATACCTCTCCGATATAACCAGTCACCAACATGACCAATGACGCGAAGATCAATTTCCACAACAATGCGATTTTCGCTCCAGCTTTCTTGGTAATCAAGTAAAACTCTACGCACATCAATGGAACAGTTAAAATCCAATCTACATAACGGAAGAAAGTTGGAGAATCGCCTGTCTCCAAGTTGTAACCACGCATGTAGTAGTAATGCACTGCAGCGATAAACGTAATTAAACCAGAAACCAATACCGAAGTTCTCCACTTGGGTGAGGTGTTGTTTAATTCAAAAAAGAAGAATACAGATGCGGCCATCATAGCCATTGTTCCGATGAAGAACGTGAACGCAACATAATTGTCGCTCGCAATTTTTAAATGTTCCATAAAAAAAATTTAGTTAAGGTTTTTCTTCCTACTCTATTGAGGCTTTTCGGTATCGCCTTTTTTTGTGTACTTCCCGTTTGGTGTATAGCCTGAGGGTAGCAACAAAAATGTTTTACATAAATTCAAAACAAACAATTACGGATTGTACTTGGCATATGCCAATTTTCCCAATTGTTGGGTAGTGTAATAAGTGTCTAAGCCACTACATGTTACACTCTCAGCCTTCTCTAAATCGATGGAACCATCTTCTAAAACACATTCCTGTGGAGCTTCTAGATAAATGAATTTTCCAATAATCATGGTGGTTCCGTTGTGACGGATGTCCACACTTTCTACCAACTCGCAACCCATTTTAATGTAGCTTTCTTGAACAAACGGTGCAAAAAAATCATTGCGCCATTGTTCATTCAAACCTACATGTGCAAATTCGCTAACTCCCTGCGGATACTTGGCGCTACACTGGTGTGCTTGTTGGTAGAATGCGGGACGGACGTGATTCAGGGTGTAGTATTTTGTGCTTAAAATATTGCCCAAAGTATTCTCCCCCTCCTCGTTGGGTCTGATAATCATTCCGCACAATGCAGGATCTGCGCCCAAGTGAAAGAGCGAATTGAAAGTAGCCAAGTTGGTATTTCCCTGGGGACTTTTTGTCCCTACCAACACAAGGCTCTTAAAACCCTCTATGGAATTGATTAGATTGCCGCGATGGCGTCTCTCTAATTTTTCCATCTCAACTTGATTCCAGCTCTTGTATTGCATTGTGATTGGAATAATAGAAACCTACTATTTCTTTACGATACGTTGATGCGTAGTGCCTTCAGATGAAGTCAATTCCAACATATACACACCAGAATTCAATTGACCCAAATCAACTGACTTTCTTCCCAAAATATTTTGTGAAGCCACAATTCTTCCACTTTGATCCAAAAGACGGAAAGAAGTCGCTGGAGATTCAATGTTGATTATTCCTTCTGTAGGATTTGGATATACCAATAATTTGGTATTGTTCAATTGATCAACTGATGTTTCGATAGGCAATAAAACTGCATCGATGACGTGAACCACACCGTTATCACTGATAACATCTGCTGTGGTTACATTGGCTGTGTTGACCATGACCCCATTGGTCAAAGAAATAGTCACCGGTGCACCATTTAATGTGTTCACTGGACCAGCTACCAATTCGGTAGATAATACTTCCGTTCCCAATACGTGATAAGTCAAAACCTCTGTAAGATTTGGCAATGCCAAAATCCCGTTGATATCTGTTCCCAAAGTAGTCGCCAAATTTTCGAAAGCTTCATTGGTAGGAGCGAAAACCGTGAAAGTAGCAAAAGGATTGGTTAAAGTTGGAAGCAATTCCTCTTGAACCAAAGCTGCAGCCAATGTTGTGAAATTGTTGTCCAACGCAACATCCACTACTGTCTCGAAGGGGAGAACCACTGAATTGATCACATGCACAACTCCATTGTCAGCAGTGATATCCACAGAAGTTACTTGTGCTTGGTTAACGTAAACAAGACCTGCACCGGTTACAGTTAACTTCAAAGTGTTCATTGCACTCAAAGGCTGAACGATTGCACCATTCGTTACAGCTGAAGAAGGAACTTCAGTTGACAAAACGTGGTAAGTCAAAACCTCACCCAAAATGGGAAGTGCCAACAATCCTGCGATATCCGTACCCAAATCAGAAGCCAATGCATCGAATGCTTCATTGGTTGGTGCAAATACAGTGTAAGTTGCAAAAGGGTTGGTCAAAGCTGGCAACAACTCAGCAGTAGCTACTGCAGTAGCCAAGGACGTAAAACCATTATTCAACGCAACATCCACTACAGTCTGAACAGGCAACAACACGCCATTGAGGACATGTACTACACCATTGTCAACTGTGATATCCACCGCGGTAACTTCAGCTTGGTTGACAAAAACAGCACCCAAATAAGTAACGGTTAATTTCAAAGTATTAGAATTACTCAATGGTTGAACAATAGCGCCATTGGTTACTGCCGAAGAAGGTACTTGTACACCCAAAACATGATACAACAAAATGTCAGCAAGATTTGGCAAGGCCAATAGACCTGCGACGTCAGTACCCAATGAACCTGCCAATGCCTCAAACGCTTGATCGTCTGGAGCAAATACTGTAAGTGTTGCTCCTGGATCTTGTAAAGCAGATTCCAAACCAGCTTCGATAATTGCAGCCTCCAAATAATTGTGGCTGGGGCTAGCAGCAATGACATCGTCAAATACGTTGGTTTGTGCAACCGCGCCGCTTGCGATCATTGCGCTGACTGCGGCGAAAAGTAGTCTCATTCTAATCATTTGTTTAACTTTTGATATTTGAATGTTAAACACGCATGTTTCTTTTAAGTTCATGACAAATCAAAAAAAATTGATTCAAGTCAATTTTTTAACATTTCGCCAAGAGAAAAATCAAGGAAGAACTTGATAGCCGAGAATGAAATAATTATTCAATTAATCTCATCATGAGTAATTGTCCTAGAACATTTGCTTTAAACTGATTTCTTGTATTTTAGCAAATGGTAAAAGGATACAACCAAAGAGGAAATAAATGATGTCAAAAAAAACAAAGAAAGGGTGTTGGAGAATATTCATCGTTATTGGCATCATCCTAATCATTGCGGGGATATGGATATGGCGTGAGTATACTTTTACACCTCCCCCACCACCAGTCATTACCGATGAAGCATCCGACATTGTTCGACATCCACAAAAAGCCAATGCTTGGGGAATAGACATCAGCCACCATCAAGGAGCAGTTGATTGGAGCAAGATGGTGGGTGACAAACGACCTGACTTTGTATTTCTAAAAACTACAGAAGGCACACACTTCACTGATAACCGATTTGCAGATTACAAGGAACATTTGATCAAATTGGGAATACCTTTTTCGGGATATCATTTTATGCGTTTCAATAAAAACGGAAAAGATCAAGCCAATTACTTCTTGCGCAAAGCGCAACCCAAAAAGGGTCAATTGATTCCCGTTGTTGATATTGAGTACCAGCGTCATTTGTACACAGATGAAATTGCCCAACGGAACATTGATTTATTCATGGAGACCATAAGATCCGCGATTGGTGTCTATCCTATTGTGTATTGCGAAGAGAAATATTATCACAAGTACCTAAAGAAAAAGTACAAAGGCAAAATCATTCTTTGGATTGCCAATTACAAGCGAAGTCCTACCACATCCTGGGATATCTGGCAAAAGACCGATAAATTTCAACATCCTTCTTTCAAGAAACGCATTGATTACAACATTCTTCAACACCAAAGGATTGGGACAACGGATTTGATTTTGCAATAGTTGGGCTGAAGTCCCCAATGGATGGGGCCTCACTGTATTGTAACGTTGTCTTTCAAACCATTCTATGAAGTTGAAAGTATTTTTTTAATCGCATTAATTTACTTTTAAGATAACATGACCTTGTCGTTCAAGATCCAACCTTCAATTTTCTTTGTCAAAATTTCAGCGCTAAACAATTTCCAAACAATGCCCTAACAGAAATTTAATACACTGATTTTTAAACACATACGGTTTATAAATCAGAATTTTTATTTAAATTGTCCCAAGACCGCCGCCATAATTTGCAAAGAAAAAAATGGCGACTTTGAGCAAAAAGAAAATTTACGTAATTGATACATCAGTTCTCTTACATGACCACCACAGTATTGTAAAATTTGAAGAAAATGATGTTGTAATTCCTATTACTGTTTTAGAGGAGTTGGACAAATTCAAAGTAGGTAACGAAACCAAAAATTTTGAAGCACGTGAATGTATTCGTTTCATTGACAAAATTTCTGATAACTATACCTTAAATGACTGGATTCCTTTAAAAAACGGAAAAAGAGGACGACTTAAAATTCAAGCTAGCATTGAAATTTCTCCCGAGGAAGATGCAACGAAAATTTTTGAGAGTAAAAAGAACGACCACCTCATTTTAAATGTCGCCGTTGAGTTAAAAAATAAAAACAAACGACAGAAAGTCGTTCTCATCACCAAAGACATTAACCTAAGATTAAAAGCCAAAGCGCTTTCTATTCTCGCTGAGGACTACAAGCATGGTCGTGTAAACGATCAAATGATTACCTACAATGGATATACAACAATTGACAATGTGGACCCGCAGATTATCAGAAAGATTTACCAATCTGGGAGTTTTGCAAAAACACAATTTCTAGGTAAAGAAAAAACAAACAATCACTTCTACGTTTTACGTAACAATGATTCAAGTGTATTGACTCACTATTCAGAAAAGGACCAAGCTATTCTTAGGATAGACAAGACATACGCTGCCGGCGTTAAGCCTAAAAATGCTGAACAAACTTTTGCATTGGATGCCATCATGAATCCCGATATCAAATTGGTGACTATCTCAGGTGTCGCCGGAACTGGAAAAACCCTTCTCGCACTGGCAGGAGCTCTTGAACAACGGAATTTATATGAGCAAATTTTACTTGCACGTCCCATTATTCCACTGAGCAACAAGGAAATCGGATTCTTACCTGGTGATGCCCAAGAGAAAGTAAATCCTTACATGCAGCCGTTGTTTGATAACTTGAATTTCATTAAGAATCTTTACGGTGAACACGAGAAAAAAAGGAAATGGATTGATGAAATGCAAGAGCAAGGTAGAATCACCATTGCACCATTGGCATTTATTCGGGGCCGAAGTTTGTCCAATTGTATATTTATCATTGACGAGGCACAAAATTTAACACCTCACGAGGTAAAAACCATTATCACCAGAGCCGGAGAAAATACCAAAGTAATTCTAACAGGAGATATCAGACAAATCGATACACCTTATTTGGATGAAAACTCGAATGGACTGAGTTATGTCATTGAACGTTTAAAAGGAAGCGATTTATACTGTCATATAACCTTATCAAAAGGTGAACGTAGCGAATTGGCAAACCTTGCCAATGAAAGGTTATAGACTTAATGGAAACATAAAATCGAGAGAAGAACGAATCACACTAAAAAATTAGTATTTGTACTGAATTTAAATAGATCGCAATTATCTATTTTTGTTGAAAGTATACGTCTATGGGAACCGAATCTGAAATTAACTTCTTCTTTAACATATGTCCTGATCTTTGCTGTTTGGTCGCCGATAACGGAACTTTATTGCAGGTTAATAATGTTTGGGAAGACAAATTTAAGAGGCCCCTTTCCTATTTTGAAGGAAAGTTGTTTACCGAATTCATGACTCCGGAAGATGCAAAAATGGTAATGGAACGATTTACCAAACGCATAACTGGAGGTCCAAGCAATGGCTCAATTTGCAAGCATGTAGATCAATTTGGAAAAATATTTTGGGTAGAATGGCGTGCTTCTTTCTCACCAGTCTTTCACAAAATGTATGCAATAGGCAGAGATGTCACAGAACAAGTAAAACTTGCTGAGGACTTGAACAAAGCTATTGACACAAAAAACAAACTATTCTCTGTCATTTCTCACGATCTTAAAAGTCAACTTGCGGGCCTTATTCAAATGACCGGCATGATGAGTGACAAGGAATACAATTTTTCCAATGAGGAATTGATTCACTATTCGAGCATGTTGCACACTTCATCTAAGAATCTGCATGAACTTTTGGAGAATTTATTGAATTGGTCCAAAATTCAACGGGGCTTGATGTTGGTAGAAAAATCAGAATTGAACTTACACCATTTGTGTCACCATGCTCTTGCACCATTCAAAACGCAAGCCGAGGTGAAGCAAATTGATTTTCAAATTTATGTTGACGAAAATCTTCAACTTGCGGGTGACGAACAAATGATTACTAGCATAATCAGAAATTTGGTATCCAATGCCATCAAGTTCACACCAAACAAAGGCTGCGTGTCTGCATCCGCAAGATTGGAAAACGACATTGTACATATCGAAGTTAAAGACAATGGAATCGGCATCCCTGATGAAATGCGTCCAAGACTCTTCAAGCATGGTGAAAATGTGAGCCGCAAAGGAACTGGAGGTGAACCCAGCTGTGGATTGGGTTTAATTATAACAGAGGAATTTGTGAAACTGCATCATGGATCGATTGTTTTCACATCTGAAATAAACAAGGGAACTACATTCGAAGTTGATTTGCCGCAACAAAACTAATCACTTCCAACATTTTCAATTTTCTTCAAGACACCATTGATCATTAACAAAGCGTCAATTCACTATTTCAATTGACTCCACGCTGTTGCGTTACCTCGTGCTATTTGCAGGATCATGTACAAAAGAAAGACATTGATGAATGGTGACGTAAATGACAACCATTCATGACTGGTCAAATAAGCCAGTGTTCCACTAAACATAGCCGAAATCACGACCACATGAAAACCCCATTTGCGCTTATTCCAAATCATCCAAAGTCCAACACCTTCAATCAATGCAATGGCTCCAGTGAAAATGTAATATGTAGATTGAATGTTGTCCACACCATCCAATTTCACGATTAAGTCAGAAAAACCCAATCCCATAATAGCGCCCAAGCCAGTAACAACCAAACTAAAAATCAACCAAGCTGTCACGCATCCATGGCGTTTAGCTGGGTATTTTTCATCATTCATTTTTTCCACTTCGTTTTCTGGAAGGGGATTCATTTGTTCATCGGTCCAATTACTCATGGCCCAAAAGTAATTATTTTAAAACTTCTCTAAATAATCTCTTTGTTTTATTCTCAATCTCTTATTTTTGTGGAGTTAGAACAAAGAAAAATCATGCGCGAAATTCAGTTTAGAGAGGCCATTTGTGAGGCCATGTCAGAAGAAATGAGAAGAGACTCTACAGTCTTTTTGTTGGGTGAAGAAGTAGCCGAATACAACGGTGCTTACAAAGCTTCCAAGGGAATGTTGGATGAGTTTGGTCCAAAGCGTGTGATTGACACACCCATTGCTGAGCTAGGATTTGCAGGTATCGCAGTAGGTGCTGCCATGAATGGTTTGCGACCTGTTGTAGAGTTTATGACTTGGAATTTTGCCATTTTAGCAGCTGACCAAATTATCAACTCTGCTGCAAAAATGTTGCAAATGTCTGGTGGTCAATACAACGTTCCCATTGTTTTTCGTGCACCCAACGGAACAGCTGGTCAACTTGCGGCAACACATAGCCAGAGCTTTGAAGCTTTCTATGCACACGTTCCAGGATTGAAGGTGATAACACCATCCAATCCATATGATGCAAAAGGCTTGTTGAAAGCAGCTATTCGCGATAACGACCCCGTGTTGTTCATGGAGTCTGAAAAAATGTATGGTGATAAAGGAATGGTTCCAGATGGTGAGTATATTTTGCCCATTGGCGTTGCCGACATCAAAAAAGAAGGTACAGATGTTACATTGGTATCATTCGGAAAAATCATGAAAACCGCTTTGGCTGCTGCTGAAGAATTGGAGAAAGAAGGCATTAGCGTTGAGGTTATTGACTTGCGCACCATTCGTCCATTGGACATTGATTCGATTATCAACTCTGTAAAGAAAACAAACAGACTGATTATTTTAGAAGAGAGCTGGCCTGTTGCAAGTATCTCAACTGAAATTGCATACCGCGTTCAACGCAATGCATTCGATTATTTGGATGCGCCTATTCGCCGTGTTACTCAAACAGACACTCCATTTGCATTTGCTACTACATTGATTGATGCTGCTTTGCCTCAAGTAAAAGATGTGGTTCAAGCTGCCAAAGATGTTTGTTATAAATAAGTAATCGCATGGCTGCGTCCGATGCTTCCAAAGAAAATTCTCGTAAGCATCTTGTAACTGCGTTACGTAAGCATTTGCTTCGCGATGAATGGTTTGAGGTTGCTGAAGAATTGCTCAAAGGCAATCGCAGTGCATTATCACAGGCCATAACTTGGTCTGAAAGTACACTTGACCAGCATCGTATTTTCACACAAAAAATTATTGAGAAAGTCCTCCCTCACACGGGGAGGTCTTTTCGTTTGGGGATGACTGGTGTGCCCGGCGTTGGAAAATCAACTTTGATTGAATCCCTTGGTATTCGGTGGATTGAAAAAGGTCATCGGGTTGCTGTCTTGGCCATTGATCCATCTAGTCCCATTACTGGAGGATCCATACTGGGTGACAAAACTCGAATGGAAAGTTTAAGTATGTCGGCCAAAGCGTTTATTCGTCCTTCCGCTTCTTCCAATGAATTAGGCGGTGTTGCTGCACACACCCATGAAGCCATTTTACTTTGTGAAGCTGCAGGTTTCGATCGCATCATAGTGGAGACTGTCGGAGTTGGGCAGAGTGAAACGGCAGTACATCACATGACCGATTGTTTTTTGCTTTTGATGTTGGCCGGTGCAGGCGATCAGCTTCAAGGAATCAAGAGAGGCATTATGGAAATGTGCGACCTTCTGGCCATTACCAAAGCCGATGGCGATAACCAAAGCAAAGCCAAGTTGGCTCGAGCTGAATATGAAAAT
>JBDLUK010000150.1:0-10182 GCA_039805365.1 Bacteroidota bacterium
CATACCTCGATCCTTGGTATACATTCCTTGCACGAAATCAATTAATGCTTGCTCATTGGGAAATATCGAGGACTCAACTTTC
This sequence comes from Bacteroidota bacterium, assembly GCA_039805365.1. Lineage (GTDB taxonomy): Bacteria > Bacteroidota > Bacteroidia > Flavobacteriales_D > Sanyastnellaceae > CAMCTV01. The sequence continues at coordinate 83 of JBDLUK010000150.1, forward strand.
CATCCGAGTAAGTTCATGTCTTTTGAAAAATCAATAACAATGTCTATCCATGAAGGTTGGTTGCGTGCGATATCAAGATTCTCGTTTGGCAAGTTCTAAGATGATATTTTTAAGTTCTACTTTGCGGTTTTCGGGTGCAGGTATAGAATCCAAATGGTGAAGTGCACTTTCAATATAAGATTGAGCTATTTGAATGGCATCATTATCAATGCCATGCTGAACCATAAGGGATTTGATTACTTCCACTTTCATTTCATCATTTTCAAATCCTGAATCAGCCCATAGTTTTTCTTCTGTTGACATGCGCTCATTGAGTAAAATCCTCAAGTAGGTTTTCTTGTCTGAAATAATATCTCCTCCTACTAATTTGCCAAATTTTTCAGGATCACCAAACGCGTCCAAGTAGTCATCTCTAAGCTGAAAGGCCAAACCAAGTTCTTCACCAATTTTGTACAAATGTTCTTGTGTGGCCGTATCCGCTCCAGCTAATATGCCGCCCATCTGCAGCGCACCGCCCAAAAGAATTGCTGTTTTAAGACGGATCATTTCAACATACTCGTCGTGATGAACTTCTGTTCTGGATTCAAATGACATATCCAACTCTTGCCCTTTGCAAACGCCTAACGCTACCTCATTAAATGTTTGAAGCAATGCATGTAAATGTTGCGCAGGTGATTCGCTCAAGATTCGATATGATTCAATCATCATCGCATCTCCGGAAAGTATGGCTGTATTGGTGTCCCATTTTTGATGCACCGTTTCATTTCCTCTTCTGAGTGGTGCTTGATCCATGATGTCATCATGCATCAAGGTGAAGTTGTGAAATACTTCAACGGCGAGCGCGGCGGGTCGAGCTTGCGTTAGATTGCCATTCAACATTTGATTAGCCAAAAGCACAAGAGCTGGGCGCATTCTTTTTCCACCAATTCGAAGCAAATAGTGAATGGGGTGAAAGAGAGGATCCTCATTTTTATAATTCGCATAGGTATTTAAATCATCTGCGATAATGCTTTGAAAATCGGAAAGAGAATAAAGTTTAGAGTCTACCATGTTTCAATTGTTGTATCAAATAGCGGCCATATCCACTATTCATTAAGGGTATTGCAAGTTCAGAAAGTTGAGCATCGTCTATGAATCCCATTCTCCAAGCGATTTCTTCGATGGCCCCAATTTTAAGACCTTGTCTTTCTTCGATAACTTGAACATATTGTCCGGCTTGCATAAGAGAAGCAAAAGTTCCAGTGTCCAACCAAGCTGTTCCGCGATCTAATTTCTGAACAGTTAATTTTCCGAGCTCTAAGTATTTTTTATTTACATCAGTAATTTCATATTCGCCTCGTGCACTGGGCGCTAGATTTTTAGCAATTTCAACCACATGATTGTCATAGAAATACAGTCCGGGAACGGCGTAATTTGATTTTGGCGACTGGGGTTTTTCTTCAATAGAGATCACTTTGTCATTTGTATCAAACTCAACTACACCATATCGTTCAGGATCATTAACGTGATAGGCAAAAACTAACCCACCGTCTACATCGTTGTGGTTGCGTAAAATTTTACCCATGCCTTGGCCATAAAAAATATTGTCACCTAAGACCAAAGAAACTTTGTCACTCCCAATGAAATCTTCTCCCAAAACGAATGCCTGCGCCAATCCATTTGGTACCAGCTGCTCTTTGTACTCAAAACGACAACCTATTTGGCTGCCATCACCGAGCAGTCTTTGAAAATGCGGTAAGTCTTGGGGTGTTGAAATGATTAATATCTCATTAATTCCGGCCAACATTAGTGTACTCAAAGGGTAGTAAATCATCGGCTTGTCATAAACCGGCATGAGTTGTTTGCTTACCGCTTTGGTTAATGGATACAGACGAGTTCCGGATCCTCCTGCTAAAATAATTCCTTTCATTACGGATATTCAGGTTTGGGTGTTTTGACAGATTTCCCTTTGTGCTCTAAAAGGCTATTGGACTTTTTGTTTCTTTTTCGGGTTTCTTGTACACGCTGATTGTTGTCTTTTCTGTGTTGCTCGTAATTGTATCCTTTGGATTTATTTTGAGAACTACACCCAGTTAAAAAAATTAAGCCATAGATTAATGCAATCGAGCTTAGGATAGAAAATAGTGCGTGTTTTGGTTTCATTATGACCAATTTAAAATGGTATGCTGGGTTGATATTTTTTGTACTGAATTTTATCACGGGTTAAAAATTGAAAACGCTTTTTATTTTCTGATTTACTTTTCTTCAGAATGGCGGTGCTTTTTTTTCGGTGCTCTGAAGATACCGGAAATCCTTTTCTCGAAGCACATCCAAAGAGGCATAAGCTAGAAACGATGATGATTGAAAAAAGCCTAATCATTGTGTTCCAATTTTTAATTATTCATTCTCAATAATAATTTCAGATTCTTCAAGTTCATCTGGGTCAGGAGTAAGAAACTCGTCGGTGGTTGCTGCTTTTTGAAAACTCAAGAGCATTGCTGGTAAAAGCACTAGATTGGTGAACAAGGCGCTCAATAAGGTCAAAGCGGTTAAAATTCCTAGTGCTCGCGATCCATCGAATTGTGAAAATGCAAACATGCCGAAACCAAAGAAAAGTACTATGGACGTGTACAGTATTGACGCACCGGTATCCTTTACAGCGATCAAAACACAGTCATACAGACTATACTTCTTAAGCCATAACTCTTGTCTGTATTTGGCCAAGAAGTGAATGGTATTGTCCACGGTAATTCCAAAGGCGATGCTGAAGACAAGAATTGTCGATGGTTTTAGAGGGATTCCGAAATAACCCATCAGACCAGCTGTAATCAATTGAGGAATGATGTTGGGTATCAAAGAGATAAAAACCATGCGAGGTGACTTGAACATCCATGCCATCATAATGCTAATGACGACGATAGCAAATAGCATTGAGCTAAATAAATTGTCAACCAAATAATTGGTTCCTTCCAAGAATACAATTGAAGTACCGGTAAAGAAAACATCAAACTTATCCTTGGGAAATATGCTATCGACTTTGGGCTTAAGATCTTTTAAAAAAGCATCCATTTCTTTTGTGCCAATATCTGCGATATGCGCACTAACACGGGTCTGGGTTTTGGTACTGTCGATAAATGCTTTTTCTGAACCCTTTGCGCCATATTCGAAACGGAAAAATGGAGCAATGTAACTCTGTTCACTTCGTTGTATTAAATCATAACGTTCTGGATCGCCATTGTAAAAAGCTTGTCGTGCAAATTTTGACGCATCTGCTATGGACAAGCTCTTGGAGAGCTGGGGATAGGTAGCCAATGTGTCTTGAAGTTGTGAAAGCTTTGCAATGACTTGCGGTTTGGTCATGACTCCTTTTTTCTTGCTTTGGATCATGATTTCAAATGGCATCACGCCGTTGAAATGTTTTTCAAACCAACGCAAGTCAGTGATTACCCGATCTTGATCAGGTAAGTCATCTACAATATTTCCAGTGGTTTCAATTAATGTCATTCCATAAACACTAATGGCAGTGATGGCGATAGACACTCCGTAAATCCATTTCCTTCTTTTGGTGATGGTTTTCACCAATCCCTCTAATAAGCGATATAGCCACTCCATGTCCATGTGCTTTAAATGGCGTGGACCCGGAGCGGAGGTATATGAAAATAGAATAGGGAAGGCGATTAATGAGATGAAGAACATCAACATCGAATTTAGTGCTGAAATGACACCAAATTGCTTGAGCAATTCACTGTCAATGAAAATGAAAGTTGCAAATCCAACAGCAGTTGTGGCGTTGATCATGAATGAAGCTTGGCCAACCTTTTGGATAACGCGAGCCATTGCCCTCATTTTGTTTCCATGAATGACAAACTCGGAATGGTATTTTGTAAGTAAATAAATGCAGTTGGGAACACCGATAACAATCATGAGCGGTGGAATCAATCCCATGAGCATCGTGATAGGGTAATCAAATAACGCTATGGTGCCCATTGAGAAAATTACACCCATGCCTATTATGAGTGTACATATTAAAACGGCTCGGACACTTCTGAAGAAAACCAAAATGGATAAAGCAGAAACGACCAAAGAAAGAATCGTAAAGAATTGCAATTCTTTTTTTACCTTGGTCATCATTGTATTTCTTACAAAAGGCAAACCACTAACATAGACAGGAATTCTGGTTTTGTCCTTGAACTCATCTGCAATTGCCACCATGCGATCAACAGCATCGCCTCTGTTTTTTGAATTGAATATTTTTGGGTTGATGAACACCATTAAAACAGTGGCATCGCTTTTTGACTTGTACAACAAACCTTCGTAGAAAGGAAGGTTATGCAGTTTTTTGTAAATACTGTCAACTTGATTTTGTGTCTTTGGCGTATAAGGGACGATTTTTCTAAAACTAAATTTGTATGACGTGTCTGCGCGATCACCTTCTGTTTGAACGATTGATTTCGAAATGACTGTATCCGCAAACATTTCATAGGCATGGGCAATGGAAAAAATGCTGTCAACGATTGGGAGCTCTTTGGTAACGGTAACCCCATTTTCCTCAACCTGAACAGGCACTTTGATTTTCTTCATGCTCTCGCCGAGCGATTTCCAAGCGTTGAAATTGGGCAATTCCCAAATCTCTGGATCATTGCATCCAAAAACCAAAACATTCCCATCTTCAGAGAATTGTTTGGTGAACTTCTCATAGGCTACATATGTGCTGTCATCATGTGGCAATACTCCTGAGAATTGATAACTCATTCTAACATTTCTTGCTTCCCAACCCATCCACACAGTGAGTAGAACAAGGACAACGCCCAAAGAAATTCTATTTCGTAAAATAAAGCCAGCTATGGATCCCCACATATCAATACGATTTACCTAGTATAAGCTACAAAGAAACGAAAGGAAACTTACAGAAATGAAATAAAAATCATTAATTGAAGAGGGCAAGTTGAGCGAATATTTATTCTATATTCGCCCCGAATTTGATTCATTAAAATAATTATTATGTCAAACAATTATCAAGCACAGGTGGATGCCTTTATGGCTAAAGTTAAGGCAATGAACCCTAACGAGCCTGAGTTTTTGCAAGCTGTTCACGAAGTGGCAGAGGCAATTATTCCTTTCATGGAGTCAAACCCAAAGTACAAGGAAGCTAAGATTTTAGATCGTATTGTTGAGCCAGAGCGCACCATTATTTTCCGCGTTCCATGGGTTGATGATAAAGGTGAAATTCAAGTGAACCGTGGTTACCGCGTTGAGTTTAACAGCGCGATTGGTCCATACAAAGGTGGTTTGCGTTTTCACCCAACTGTAAATTTGAGTGTATTGAAATTTTTGGGCTTTGAGCAAATTTTCAAGAACTCATTGACAACATTGCCAATGGGTGGTGGAAAGGGTGGATCTGATTTTGATCCAAAAGGAAAGTCAGATCGCGAAGTAATGGCATTTTGTCAAAGCTTTATGTCTGAGTTGTCTCGTCATATTGGTGCGGATACGGATGTGCCAGCAGGAGATATCGGAGTTGGTGGCCGTGAGATAGGATTCATGTTTGGTCAATACAAGCGTTTGCGCAATGAGTTTACTGGCGTATTGACCGGTAAGGGTCGCAACTGGGGTGGATCTTTGATTCGTCCAGAGGCAACTGGATACGGAACTGTATATTTTGCTCAAGAGATGTTGGCTGTTAAAGGTCAGAATTTCAATGGTAAGACAGTTGTTGTTTCAGGTTCAGGAAACGTAGCACAGTATGCGATTGAAAAGGCTACTCAGTTGGGTGCCAAAGTGGTTACAGCTTCTGATTCTTCTGGTTACATCTACGATGCGAACGGTATCGATGCAGATAAGTTGGCCTTCTTGATGGAGTTGAAGAACGTGAAGCGTGGTCGTATTCAAGAGTACGCTACAAAATATGGTTGTGAGTTTGTAGCAGGAAAAACACCATGGGGTGTGAAGTGTGACATCGCATTGCCTTGTGCAACTCAAAATGAGTTGAATGGTGACGATGCAAAGGCTTTGGTGGCCAATGGCTGTATGGCTGTTGCTGAAGGTGCCAACATGCCTTCAACACCAGATGCTATCGCTGTTTTCGAAGCCAACAAAATCATGTTCTCACCTGGTAAAGCGTCTAACGCTGGTGGAGTAGCAACTTCAGGTTTGGAGATGTCACAAAACTCATTGCGTTTGAGCTGGACTCGTGAAGAAGTTGACGAGCGTTTGCACAATATCATGAAGAGCATTCACTCTGCATGTGTTCAGTATGGCAAAGATGGAGATTATGTTAACTACGTTAAAGGAGCAAACATTGCAGGTTTCGTAAAAGTAGCCGATGCAATGATTGATCAAGGTGTGGTTTAATTAAGATACAGGTGCCAAACCCTGGGAGCGTTTAACGCTCCGCGAGAGGCGGTCTTCGGACCGCCTTTTTGTTTGTTAAAACATCACTTGGCGTTAATGCAAATATTCTTGGGGTATATTATATTTACCCCATGTACAGATTTCAAGTTCTGCTCTTTTTATTCCTTTTGGGTTCCTGCAATTCAGCGGAGGCTCAGATTTCTTTCGGGGGCAGTGGTTTGTATAATTTACAAACGGAAAGTGTGGGTGTGGGCGCAAGGGTTGTTTTTAGAAGCGAAAAATCATTGCAGGTTGTGCCTCAGTTTTCGTATTTCCTTCCTTTTAGTAAAGTCAATGAATGGACGGTTGGATTGTCCATTCAACAGCGAATTTTGAAGTACAGGAACTTTGGTTTTTATGGTTTGACGCATGCAGGATACAACCATTGGATCAATTTTCAGGATTCAAAAATGAAGGGTGCGCAGCAAACCAATTGGAACGCAGAACTGGGAGCTGGTGCGCAGTGGGGAAGAGGTGTAAAATTCTTTGCAGAATGGCGATATAATGTGCATTTTCAAGAAGCTCATCTTCAGTTGGGATTGATTGGAGCAGTCAAAAATGGGCAACGAAAAAAGGAGAAGTGCGCGGCATATAATTAACCTGAATTATAGAAATTATGAAAAAGTCTGTTTTGTTTTTAATGTCAATATTGGGATTGGTTGTGGTTTGGTCGGCTTGTTCGCGAGATCGCATTGAAGAGGATTTGAATGAGTTCGAGTCTCCCAATACCTATTTAGATTCCAAGAAACAAGATGAGCAAGTTTTTGTAATTGATTCTGCGGGTACTGGACCTATCATTGGCAATCAGGGTACCGCGATTTGGGGTGGTATTGATTGTTTGCGCTTGCCAAACGGCGACACCATTGATTATCCCTTTGTTGTGAAGTTGGTTGAACTGTATTCGGCAAAAGACATGATTTACTACCAGATGCCTACAGTTGGGCAGGGAAGCGCATTGGAATCCGCAGGTGAAATTCGTTTGAGAGCGGAGAAGGATGGACAATTATTGAGTTTGGCGGAGCCATGCGCATTCAAGGTTAGTATGCCCAATTTGACACCACAGCAAAATTATATGAGTGTGTTTTATGGCAACGAAAGTGTTTCGCCAGTGGATTGGAGAACGGATTTGAGTTATTGGGGAATTACAGCGCTACAAAGTGGTGTTTTTGATGTTGACACAATTGGTTATACTGCATACATTGAGAAATTAGGTTGGATTAATGCAGATCGTTCAATTTCATCTTCAACAACTCGCACATTCACTTTTGACTCGGATGTGGATGATTTAACCAATGTTGCGATTTTTGTGTATTTACCTGGTTCGCATACTGTCTTGCAGGCTGAAGATGCAGTTGTCACAGGAATACCGAACGGCGTTGATGCTAAGGTCATAGCAATAGCAGTAAATGGAAGTGGAACTTTATTTCATTTCTATGACGAAATCATCGCCAATTCAAATCAAACGATAATGGTAGAGATGTCATCTATCACAGATGCAAACCTTACCAATATTTTGGATTCTCTATAACAATTAATTGCCGTAATTTTTTTCATAGAAACTCTGGTATTCTCCAGAAGTCACAGCATTCACCCAATCGTGATTGTTTAGATACCATTGAATGGTTTCTTTGAGTGCCAAGGGAAAATCTTGTGTTGGTTTCCAAGACAACTCATGTTCTAATTTGGAAGCATCAATGGCATAGCGATGATCATGCCCTAGACGATCCGTTACATGTTGTATTAGCGATAGAGATTGTCCTTGTGCATTACCCAAAAGTTCATCAGTGATATCGCAAATGAGTTGAACGAGATCAATGTTTTTCCATTCATTATTTCCTCCGATACAATAGGTCTCGCCCAATTTACCGTCGTTCAAAATCAAATCAATTGCGCGAGCATGATCTTCCACCCAAAGCCAGTCTCGGACATTGGTCCCAGCACCATAAATTGGGATATTCTTTTTTATCAGAATATTGTTGATGACAAGTGGTATCAGCTTTTCAGGGAATTGATGTGAGCCATAATTGTTGGAGCAGTTGCTGATGACAATCGGTAAACCGTATGTGTCGAAATATGCCCGAACCAAATGATCACTTGATGCTTTGGATGCTGAGTATGGACTGTGTGGATTGTATGGGGTTGTTTCTGAGAACATGCCCTCATCACCCAAAGCACCAAATACTTCGTCTGTAGAAATGTGATAGAATTTTTTATTTTCCCAATTGCCATTCCAAAATCGCTTGGCGGCATTCAGCAGATTGGCCGTGCCAAGTACATTTGTTTTGATGAAAGACAATGGATCATGAATGGAGCGATCGACATGACTTTCCGCGGCAAGATGAATAACATGAGTTATTCCATGTTCATGAAAAATTTCGAGAACGCGTTCTTCATCCGTGATGTCCGCTTTTATAAATGTGTAATTCTCTGAGTTTTGGATATCACTTAGTGACATTAAATTCCCTGCATAGGTGAGTGCGTCTAAATTGACGATGAAATCTTGAGGATAGTGATTGACCATCCTGCGAACAACATGGGATCCAATAAATCCCGCACCACCTGTTATGAGAATTTTCCTCGACATTATTTCAATGTATACTGCACGCCTAAGTTGAAAAATCTTCCGGGCATCATTACGAACCTTGTCAATTTGTATTCCTGATTATTCAAGTTTGTAATATCAGCAAAGACAGTCCAATTGGCGTTGTTGTATTGGGTTCTCCAATCCAAAATCAAACTGGGCTTTTCAGTATTGAAACGTTGATAGTGACGAGCAATAATTTGGTGTTGGATGTACTTACCTGTGTTGACCCCTAACTGCATAACAGCTTGATGAGTCAAGTGATCATTGATATACTTACTAGAAGCGCCTTCGAATTTGATGTTATTCGTTAACAACGTATTTCTGAGTGAGACGTTGCCAATGTTGAGCCAATACTTTTTGTTTGTATTGTTCCATTTTACTGCGAATTCAGAACCAGTAAATTGACTTTGCGTTAGATTACCGGCTACGTATTTGTTGGTTTCTGAATTTAAAATCCAATCGATTTGATTTTTAACATCCCGGTAAAAATAGCTTGCTTGCACAAAGAAATTTTGATTTTGATATTGGTATCCAGCTTCAGCAGTGAAAGCATTTTCAGGTACCAATGAAGAATTTCCTTGATTACCAGAATCTGAGTAAAACCAGTCGGTGTAAGTTGGAAGGCGTGAGCCGGTTCCGGAATGCGCAAACAAAAGACCTTTTCCTTTTTTGTATTGAATGTCAATGGCAGGATAGTATTGAATGCCATTGCTTGAATAGTTCATCGGATGACTCATGTTGCTGAATTGCAAATTCAATCCGACAATTACTTTTAAGTCTTTCCATTGATTGAAGCGTTGTTCAATGTATCCGCTATAGAATTGGCGGTCATGTTTACCTAAATTGTTACTGTTGATCCAATCATTTCGGTTTTCTATACCTGCCCCCCAAAGACCCCATGGATTGGCATGAGAAGCGTGTAACTCAATGCCTCCTGTGTTGCTGAAGTGATGGTTTTGGTAATAGCTTGGATTGTCTTTGATAAATACGTAATGATCATGGTTGTATCTGAAATAGGCTCTCGGTACAATGGTCCAACCGTTGGATTCAACAGTTCCATTAATACCCGTGAAGAATGTTTCAACCTGTTCAAAGGACTCGCTATCCCCAGGAGATACATAGAAATCTTTGGCACCGAAACCATTAT
>JBDLUK010000151.1:0-23426 GCA_039805365.1 Bacteroidota bacterium
TTCAATGATTTTGAATTACAAACCGGGCAGTTGTCCGGTTTTTTTGTTCCATCAAGATACTTTCAGATTCCCATTTTTTTAAATCTTCAGGTTGATAATGTCGCAATGTTATCAGCTTAACTGGTGCATTGTAGCGCAAATTGTATTTCTCCTTGAGAAAATCTTGAAGGTCCAATAATTTGTGCTCTTCACATTGCAGGCACATGGAGAAACTACGTGCGCCGTTCTCCATCATTTGTATTTTAATGCCACGGTCATTCAGCGCGGAAAAAATCTCTTGCAGATTGTCCTCAACAATAAAGCTAAAATCTTTGGTTGAAATAGATGCCAAAATTTGGTTGCTCTTTTCTATGATGCAAGTGGGGTATTGCGTTACGTTAAATTGACCAATACTGGTTCCGGCATCTTGAGGTGAAACAAAGGATTTGATATGCAACGGAATGCCCGTGGGCTGCAAGGGCTGGATGGTTTTGGGATGAATTACACTGGCTCCATAATAAGCAAGTTCTATGGCTTCGCTGTAGCTGATTAATGGAATCAATTCAGCATCAGCGTGAATTTTAGGATCTGCACTTAACATACCCGCGACATCTTTCCAAATGGTTACGCTTTCTGCAGAAAAACCATGTGCAAAAATGGATGCAGAATAATCTGAACCTTCTCTTCCCAATGTGGTCCAATTGTCTTTTTCATCGGACCCAATAAATCCTTGGGTGATATAAATTTTTTCTTTTGAAAGTGTTTTTATTTTTTCATTGGTCGTATCCCAGTTGATTCTAGCTTCACGGTGTCTATGATCTGTTTTGATAAAAGAAGTTGCGTCCAACCATTGATGACGAAAACCGATAGCGTTCCAATAATCATGAATGATAGAAGTGGAAAGTATCTCACCGTATGGGATGATTTGATCATAAGTGAAATCAAAATCACCTGTTGGAATCTCATTCAATCGAAGAACCAATTGGTTCCATTTTTCAATCCAAAAACATTCATCATTTAACTGAAGTTCCTGTGCAATGGCATGATGAAAGTGATACAAAGCATCAAGTTTTTCTGTCAAAGACTGATTTGCTCGCCAAGCCTGATGAATTTCTTCTAGCGCATTGGTAGATTTTCCCATAGCCGAAACGACGATGAGAATTTCTGGACCACCCATCTGGGAAATAGTGGTCATGTTTTTTACGGCTTCTCCATTTTTAACGCTGGCTCCGCCAAACTTGTAAATCTTCATCGTTAAACCAGACTTTCTAATTGTTTGCGATTGAGTTTTCCATTGATCCATTCAGGATCTAATTGCGCACCAAAGTACTTATAAAAATCAATGGCCGGCGTATTCCAATCCAAGACTTGCCATACCATTCCATTGTACCCCATGTCTCGGGCAAAGCATGCAGCGGCGAGGAAAAGGGATTTGCCGATTCCTTTTTTACGGTGATTTTCTGTGACCACTAGATCTTCCAAATAGAGCATGGGCCCTTTCCAAGTACTGTATCGAATATAACATATGGCAATGCCCACAATTGAGCCTTCCAATTCGGCCACCCATAAGTTATACAAGGGATGTTCTCCAAAACCGTCACGAATCATGGAAGCTTCATTGACTTCAACTTCATGTGGTGCTCTTTCGTAATGTGCCAATTCTTGGATGAGTTGGAGCGCAGGGCCAACATCATCGACAAGACCTATGCGAATGGTAAAATCATGTTTTTTATCCATAGGGCAAAGCTATGGCAAGGATGGCTTACCTTTGGGGCATGGCAGGTGTAAGACTTGAAAAATTTTCAGCCCTTATAAAAAAGGAAATGTCCACCATTTTTCAAAGAAATGGCAACGACTGGTTTCCGGGGATTTTGGTAACAGTAACCATGGTAAGGGTATCTCCTGATTTGGGCTACGCAAAAGTGTATATTTCTGTTTTTCCTACGGACAAACGTGAAACGGTAATGGAGTGGTTAGAAGAGAATGGAGCGTTGGTTCGCAAGCACTTGGGATTGGTGATTGGTAAGCAAATGCGCAAGGTTCCTGAGTTGCAGTTTTTCATTGACGACTCATTGGATTATTCAGAGGAAATTAATCGATTATTGAATAAGTAGTATGCATTACGATCCGATCAAACGCAAGTTAGGTGTAGTTTTTAATTCAGCCAGTTGGACGAGGGTGCTTTTTTACCAATTGTTGGACTTGTTGCTTTTGCGATCTTGGCACATCAGAAGAGCATTGAAAGCTTGGGACAAGAACAAGAAATCGCAAGTGAATATTTTGGATGCTGGTTTTGGCTTTGGACAGTACACTTATCGCATGGCGAAAGAGCTTCCTTACCAAACTATTGATGCAGTCGATTTGAAGGAAGAGCAAGTAGAAGACTGTGATGGCTTTTTCAAAAAGCAAGGAATTTCCAATGTGCATTTTCAAACGGGTGATCTTACAACGTTTGTTCGTCCCAATCAATATGATCTCGTGCTTTGTGTAGATGTTATGGAGCATATTGAGGAAGATGTTCAAGTATTAACCAACTACTGCAACAGTTTGGTGCAAGGTGGAATGTTGTTGATTTCAACGCCAAGTGATCAAGGAGGAAGTGATGTGCATGATGATGGTGAGACAAGTTTTATCGAAGAGCATGTGCGCGATGGTTACGGTGTGGATGATATGGCCAATAAGTTGAAAACCGCTGGTTTTTCCAGTTGGGACATTCGTTATTCCTATGGAAAGGCAGGTAGAATTTCATGGCTATTAAGCATGAAGTATCCCATGTTGATGTTGAATTCAACTTCTTTATTTTTCATCATTCTGCCATTCTATTATTTGGTGACTTATCCAATTGCTTTTTTGCTCAATGCCCTAGATGTAAGAATGAACAATTCCAAAGGAACGGGATTGATTGTAAAAGCATGGAAGTAAGATGCGCTTAGATTTATTCTTTGCATATCGTTATTTGTTTTCTAAAAAATCAAAGGGAATTATTCGTTTGATTTCCTCTATCTCTATGATAGTTGTGGCTTTTGTAGCTGCCGCGATGATTATAGTGATGTCGGCTTTTCAGGGCATAGAGAGCCTTGTGGATGATCTTTTTTCGCATTTTGATCCGCCAATAGTTATTCATTCTTCGGCGGCAAAATTTTATGACCAGGATAAAATTCCGCAAGGGCTATTGAGTGATGAGCGTGTGCTATCATATGAATCCGTGCTTGAAAGTGATGTTTGGATTCATTATCAAGATGCAGATGCCGTCATTCAGATGAAGGGCGTTTCCCCTACATATGGAAAAAATTCAGGAATGAATCAATTGTTGGTAGCGGGAGAATTTGATTTGTCTGATACTACCCATTGCGCTGCCATACCGGGTTTGGGAGTTTGCGGAGAATTAAAAATGTCAGTGGCTGATCACTTGGGACAAACTTTTCAATTGCGCGCACCTGTTCCTGGAAAGAAGCTTTCTCGTTTTAGAGAGAATGCATTTTCAGAAATGGATGGCTACACGATGGGTGTTTTTTCAGCCAATGCAGAGTTGGATGTGAAATATGTTTTTGTTCCATTGAATAAAGCCGAGCAATTGCTCAATAAAGTCGGTTCCATTTCAAGCTGTGAAGTTTATTTGAAGGAAGGTGTAGATCCTGTTTTATTTCAGTCAGATTGGAAAGATGAATTGTTGAGAGATTCACTGTCTATTACGACAAGAAATGAGAGAAATGCGTTGATTTATAAAACCACCCAATCGGAGAAATGGGCCACCTTTGCCATTTTGTTATTTATTCTTCTAATTGCAACTTTCAACATTGTTGCAGCGCTATCCATGATGATGATTGAAAAAAGGAAAGACATTTATGTACTTCAATCCATGGGGGCGTCGGTAGAATTTATTCGTAACGTTTTTACCTTGGAAGGGATATTGGTCAATTTTTTCGGAACCTGTCTTGGATTGGGTTTAGGTGTTTTGATTTGTTGGATTCAGCGATCCTTTGGTATCATTACCATGCAAGGAGCGGTTGTGGAAAGTTATCCAGTTGAATTTACCCCTGGAATCATTTTTGGGATTGGATTAACGGTAATGACAACGGGCACTATTTTCTGTGTGATTATGGTACGTGTGCTTTGGAAAAATATGCGATTGAATCTATTGCAGAATTAACACTCTTTTGTTTCCAAGTCCTATACATGTTCAACTGTAGCCATGCTACAATATCTATTTTTGATAAGTGAATAAGCGTCTTTGGCTCAAGAGAATTTTATGGAGTTTGGTTGTGTTGTTGTTGGGCACGTTCATGTCCCTTGCCGTTATTGTTCTTTTGTACAAGGAAGATATTATTGCTAAGGCTGTTCAATCTTTGCAGGCTAGCATCAAATCTAAATCGAGCTATTCATCCATTGATATTTCTATTTGGTCATCTTTTCCTCTTTTGGCTGTCGACATGGGGGATATTTTCATTGAAGATTCTTATTTAAAGGGAGACACGCTACTTTATGCGAAGAAGTTTTCTTTGGCATTTGACTGGCTTGATGCCTTATCAGGAAGTTATGAGATTTCAAAAATCACTCTGGATCAAGCTCAAGTAAACTTGATTAAGAATAAAAAAGGTGTTGGCAATTGGAATGTTATGAAAGAATTTTCTTCCAAACAGGACTTTCAGTTTGGTCTTGAGAAATTGAAATTAAAGTCAACCAAGGTTTTGTATTGGGACGCTCGTTCAGATTTTTTTCAAGAAACGGAATTTTCGGCTTTAACGCTGAAGGGCGATTTTTCGGACGAGTATATTTTTATTCAAGGCTCAGCTGATGGACGAATTGCAGACTTCTACGTGGATGGGAAGACGTACGTACATAATATTGATTGGCAGTGGGATGGGGACGTAACGTTTGATCAATCCAATCAAATTTTGACGATCAAGCAAGGAGATTGGGAAATCCTAGATTCACCGATTTCATTGACGGGTTGGCTTGATTTTAAAAAGGGCGAAGGGGATGCGCAGTGGAAGAGTGAGTCAATTAAGGCTGATCGTTGGATAACGGCAATGCCTGTGTGGTTGTCCGGTCCTATCAAATCATACAACCCCAAAGGTGAGATGTCAATTTCGGGTAAGTTTGAAGGTAAGTTTGATAATCCGCAATTTCATGCAGATTTGTTATGGAATGATGGAGAGTTACTTGAACCTCAATCAGGTGTGGCTCTTGAAAATCTTCAATTGCAATTGGATTTTGATTTAAAAAATGGTTTGGATCGTTGTACCATACATCAACTTGAAGGCGAAATGGGTGGCGGAAATTGGAAAATTTCCGGAACAGTTTCGCAAGCGGAATCGCCGGACATTGATTTGAAGGTGGAGGTCAATGGTGCACTAGCTGAGATACATGATTTTTTGAAATGGGACACGCTTGAAGATGTATCGGGCAATTGCAATCTCAATTCTCGTTTTGTTGGAAAGGTTCAATTGCTCCAAGACTCCACATTGGATTGGCAATCATTGAAGGCCGAGGGAAATCTGGCACTTCAAAATGTAGCATTGGGCATCAAAGGGTTGAACTATAAATTACAAGACTTGAATGCCGTGGTGCAACTCCACGAGGGTCATGCGATTATTCATCAATGGGTCGGTAAATGGGGAGAAAGTGATTTTGATGTCAGTGGACGTTGGAACAATGTAATTGATTATTTCGCCAAGGGTGATGCTTTAATGAAAGCGGAGTTGAATATTGAGTCCAAGCATGTCCTATTGGATAATTGGATTATCGAAATGAATAATACCAAGACGTTGGCGCTCCCTTATTTTTCTGATTTCAATATCCATTTGAAATGTGACGAATTGATTTACAAGGATTTTAAAGCGGATAATATTTCTGCAGATTTAGAATTGGATCGCAAGCATTTTCAGGTCAATCAATACACGTTGGAAACAGCAGGTGGTAAGGTTTCCGGTGACATACAGGCAGCTTTGCTTCGGAATAACGATGTTGCTTTGGAATTGACCGCTAACTCTCAAAATTTGGATATTCAGCAACTCATGCATGAGTTCAGAGATTTTTCACAAGAGGTAATTAAAGAGGAACAATTAAAAGGTAGGTTGAATGCTGAATTGGAGTTGCAAGTTAATCTTGCGCCTGATTGGGCAGTGAAGAAGGAGACCATCCAAGGATTTGTAGATCTGGCGATTTTAGATGGAGAAATCATAGAATGGAAGTTACTCAGTGGAGTTGCGGATTATCTGAAAAGAAACAAATGGATTGCGCCCATCATTGATGAGGATTTATTGGCTGAAAAATTGAGACATGTCAAGTTTAAATCGCTGAAGAATATTTTGGCAATTCAAAACGGATGGATTGATATCCCTTGGATGGAGATCAATACGTCGGCATTGAATATGGTTTTGAAGGCACGACATTCGTTGAACAATGAAGTGGATTATCTGATGGGATTTCATGTGCGCGATTTGTTGCTCCGTGACCCTAAAGCGGCTCCAACAGAAAACGGTAAAAAGTTCTTTATTTCAATGAAAGGACCGTGGAGCGGATTGGTTTTCAAATCTGAGAATGACGAAGAGTGGAAAGGTTGGGTGAATGAAGGGGAGACCAACAAAAAGTCTTGGAAAGACAAGTGGAAGGAGAGCATTTTTAAAATGAATCCAATTGAGTTTGTGCGTGAACGCGGTGAAGGCAAGGAAGGCAAGTCGAGGTTGAAACCTAGACTTAAAATACAACCGCCTCCATTTTTGCGAGGTCGAAAAAAGGACGAATAATGACAGAAGATAATTTTCCCGAAGACTTTGTTCGTCGGATTCAATCCCAATTTGGTGATGAGAGCGCCGATATTTTTCGTGCTTTGAATCAGCCACCAGCAGTGTCCGTTCGAAAACGAGAAACAGATAAAATGTGGGAGGATGAAGAGGTTATTCCTTATTGTCCTGGCGCTGTTTATTTGGGTCATCGACCTGTTTTTACAACGGATCCTCGTTTTCATATAGGGGAGTATTATCCGCAGGAGTCTAGTTCGATGGTAATAGGTTCCATATTTCATCAACTCAATCAACAGCATTCTTTCAAGAAGGTTTTGGATACTTGTGCAGCGCCCGGTGGAAAATCTTTGTTGGTTTTGAGTGCAATGGATGATGATGCCATTTTGATTAGCAATGAGATTGTAGGGAGGAGAAATTTTATTCTTCAAGAGAATCTTTGCAAATGGGCTGACCCTAGAAGTGTTGTTATTCAAAATCAGGTCAAAGAGATTCCGTATTCAGAGACCTTTGATTGCATTGTTCTGGATGCGCCATGTAGTGGAGAAGGTATGTTTAGAAAAGATGTGGGAGCAAGAAAGGAGTGGAGTTTGGAAGGGGTTATGAATTGTTCTAATATACAACAAGAACTTATAGCAGAAGCACATCGATTACTCCGCCCAGGTGGAATATTGATTTATTCTACGTGTACTTTCAATCGTGAAGAAAATGAGATGCAGTGCGAGGCAATGGTAGATTCGGGTAAATGGCGGAGTTATTCCCAATTGAACATGCCGCAGCAGGCTAGAAGAGTGGAGGAAGATGGTTTTATCGCCTGGCGCTTCTTGCCTCATGAAGGGCGAGGTGAAGGATTCTTCTGCGCTGTTTGGGAAAAGAAGTCGATGGATGGACGAGAGAAGAAGCGATTTAAGGGCGGAGATAGAAAAATGGATTGGACCTCTTTACCCAAAAAGGAAAGTTCAGATGTAGCGGCATTCTTGTCTATAGAGGATATTCCTATGTGGCGAAATGCACACAATGAAGTGGCTTATTTTCTTGGAAATTTTGCGGAGTGGCAAGCTTTGAATATTCGTCAGCTGGGGGTTCCTATAGGACAATGGGTAAAGAAATTTATTCCTCACGTGGGCATACTGCGAAGTGATTTGGCCGATCGGAAAATACCAAGGATTGCAGTAGCAGATGAGCAAGCATTGAGCTTGTTGCGTGGGGAGGATTTGCGTTTGGAAGACAATGTTGTTCAAGGATGGGCTATAGCGCAATGGCAAGGGAGAGATTTGACTTGGGTCAAGGGTGTTCAGAATAGACTGAGTAATCATTACCCCAAGGAGTGGCGCATCAGACATTTGTAATAAATTCGTAAAAAAAGAACATGAAAAGAATTTTATTGGTTTTGTCGTTTTTAGGTGCTTATCAAATGCAAGCGCAAGATGTTTTAATTAACGAAGTGGATGCTGACCAAGTGGGTTCGGACACGTTGGAGTTTGTTGAGTTGGTTGGATTGCCCGGTACATCTTTGGATGGTTATTTATTGGTTTTGTTCAATGGTGGAGACGCCAATAACGCTTCATACCGAACTGTAGATCTAACAGGACAGGCTATTCCAGCTTCAGGTTTCTTTGTTATAGGTTCATCTTATGTTCCCAACGTCAATCTCAACTTTGATGTAAATAACAATGCTATTCAGAATGGAGCTGATGCTATTGCCTTATATCAAGCCAATGTCGCTGATTTCCCTGATGGAACAGTACCAACGTCAACTGGCTTGGTGGATGCTTTGGTATACGGAACTGCCGACCCAGATGATGCTGAGTTAATTGCAGCTTTTGGACCTGGACAATTGCAAGCCAACGAAGGAGCGGCCAATAATACGGAGTCGTTGTCAAGAGTTCCAGATGGTGGAGCGGCCAATACTTTTTCATTGTTTGTTGCCCAGTTGCCTACCCCTGGATCAACCAATGGTGGCACCGTATCAATCGACGAAAACAATGCGACCCAATGGAGCTGCAAACAAATGATGGCTGGAAAGTTTTGGATCTCTAGGGATACTAAACTCGGAACAATTAAAGTTTGGTCATTGAATGGATCATTGATTCAACAGTATGCACCATCTGAGTCAAATGCGATGTTGTTGGATTTGAGCAACTGCGCAGCAGGGATGTATGTGGTATCCTCTGACAATCAATCGGAGACTTTGAAAATTGTGAAGTAATTCAAAAGAAAAAAAGGGAGCAAAAGCTCCCTTTTTTATTTCCTTCTCAATTCAAAATTTTGTCCCAAATAAACCCTTCGAACTTGCTCGTCGGCTGCGAGTTCTTCTGCTGTACCAGATTTTAATATTTTCCCGTCGTACAATAAATAAGCACGATCCGTAATGGACAATGTTTCTTGGACATTGTGATCGGTAATCAGGATGCCGATGTTCTTGGTTTTAAGTTGCTCTACAATGCGCTGGATATCTTCCACGGCAATGGGATCGACTCCAGCAAATGGTTCATCCAATAAAATAAAGTTGGGATTGGTTGCCAGTGCGCGCGCAATCTCTGTTCTTCTGCGCTCGCCTCCAGATAAGTGACTTCCAATGTACTTTCTACGGTGTGTCAATCCAAACTCTTCCAATAATGACTCTAGTTTGTCTTTTTGTTCAACGGGCGTTAAAGTTGTTAATTCTAAAACCGCTTTGATATTGTCTTCAACAGACAATGTTCTAAAGACAGAAGCTTCTTGAGGTAAATATCCAACGCCCAATTGAGCTCGTTTGTACATGGGCTCGTTGGTGATGATTTGATGATCCAATTGGATACTGCCTTGATCCGGAATCACCAAACCAACAACCATATAAAAGCTAGTGGTTTTTCCAGCACCATTAGGTCCCAACAATCCAACAATTTCTCCTTGGCTCACATCAAATGATACACCATTGACAACAGTACGTGCTCCATATTTCTTGACGATATTATTGGCTGATAATTTCACGCTTCTAAAAATTAAAAATTAAATTGGACCTTGGCTCTCAAACCGTATCGAAAAATATCTGGATGATCAAGATAACTTAATCGATAGACCATGTCTACACGCAATACCTTAAAAATGTTTTCGATACCTACGGCAGCCTCAAAAAATGGTTTTGTCAAAGTGTAGACATCTGTTTCAGGGTCATCGTCCCAATTTCTTTTTAAGTACGCATCGTTTCTTTCATCATACCCACCCACAACTGCTTTCATCGACGCAACCTCTCGCCACTTTAGTCTGCGTAACAATGGCACTTTGTTCAAGAATAGTCCTTCTGCATGATAAGTTGCCCAAAGATTGACCCATCGGTCACTAACAAACTCAAAGTAATTCATTGTATTATAGGACGACTCGTCATAGAAGAAAGTTTCATTGCCTTGGTGCATCATGAGCAGTGGAAATGGCAATTGACCGTATATCTTTCCAGCTTGTGATTTGACACTCAAGTATCCAAATGGGCCAAATTTCCAGGTGTCTGTTAGTCCAATTGTGGCTTTTTTGTAATTGTATTCAGCCCCCATAAATCCAGAAACACTTTGCGTATAGGCAAATTCAAACACGGGCCAATTAGAGCCGACGCTTATCCTTTCAAATTCACCATAAATGAATTTTTCTTTGTAGGCAAAACGGATACTCATGGTAACTTCAGCGCTTGTGATATTGTTCACGGCTAAACCTGTGGTTGGATTTTCAAATCTATAAAAACTACCAATGGGCTGAATGTCGCGGTGTTTAAAGCTGAGCTTGTTCGAAATTCCATATATCCACTCTTTCTCAATGAAACTGGAATACTCTGTTACCATGGTAAGTTTATTGGCAGGGTTTCTCCGGAAAATGGAAGTGAGGACGTTATCTGTTCTCAATTGACCTGTACTTTGTCCAATCTGCTCAACATCTTTTTTGGCATGAAAGTCAATAGCGAATCTTGGATTTTTGAATGGCACCCAAAGAAATCCACCACCATATTTCCATTCTTGATCCAACAAACCATATGCTGCATATCCGTCAAACATGATTTTTTTTGAAAAATCATTACTGGTCCTTCCACCAAGTCTGATTCGATTGCCCTCGATAGGATTATAACTATAGGTTGTGTAGTACGGTCCATATTCAAATTTCCCGTACACTTTGTATCCTGCAATAAATAAGTTGATGATATCAACTACAGTATTGAATTGTGGGATACTTTGAAGAGTATCTACCATGGAGTAAATTTGTTTCTCTGATTTACTCAAGGTCAAGTGTCTATTTTCATCCCAAAACGCTTCATCTTTATTGGATGCACCCTCCTCAATGACGACATCAGAAAATCCCTTGAAGAATTCCATTGGTCGGGGTTGATTGACGATGAAATGTTTGTAGGATGATTTTTTTCTACCGTACATCCCCATTTTTTTGTCGGACAAATTGAAGTCAACAATCAATTCATCTCCGGTCATCATCCATACTTCTTTCTCAACTTCAGAAAAATTCTGAATGACTTTGAAGTGTTTGATCCAGTTGATATTTGCAGACTCGGTAATTGCAGCTTCCACTTTTTTGATGGCGTACGTGGTGTCGTTGATCCATAAAGTTCCTTCAAACAAAAGTTCTTGTCTTCTTTTGGGTTCAAAGTTCACTTGAAAACAATATTTGCCATCTATGACAACAGTGTCTTGAATTTGATAGTCATAGAATCCCAAGCAGTATGAAGCAACAGGACTGGTGAAGCTTTTATCAAAGGCATTCAAATCATTTTGATAGATATTGAAGTTCTGATACATATCGCCCAGGAATTGGTTCACGCTTTCATTTTTAACACCGCTGACCTTGGCAGCTTTGATAATTTCCTTGCTGATTTTTGGTTCTCTTCTGAAATAAAAGTTAGAAAGCGACTCCGTCATGAATATGGGCAAGTAATTTTTTTCTGATGTAGTGTCGATTTGATCGAAGATGAACTCAACGGATCTCAGAATTTTTTTATCGGCCAATTCGTCCTTGATGTTGTTCAAATCGAATTCTACTTTGTTGTAGGCTTCATATTCGTATGCATCCAGTTTGTCTTTGTTGTTGATTTTTTTGTTATCCAAAACTTTTTTAATCAATGCGATAGCCGGATCTTCTGCATCAGCACTGATGACCAATTCTTCCATTGATCCACTTGGGACCATCTCAATTAAAATATCTTGGGATTTACCTTGTTGGATTTTTTTCTTAAAGGGCTTGTAGCCCACCATGACACAAACCAGGGTGTCTGAGCTATAATAGGTTTCTAAGAAGAATTTCCCATCGACATCCGCTGTAGTTCCCGTTTTGGTTCCCAAGAAATAAACCGGAACAAATGGAATGGTTTGTTTATTTGATTGATCAATAACCTGACCCTTCACCAAAGTTTTTTGTGCAAAGGAATCAAGGCCCATGCACAAAAAAACAACGGCTAAAATGACAATCTGATGGATACGAATCTTCATGGTTGTTTTGCAGCGTTCGAACTTTGCCAAGTGTCGAAAGCATTCACACCGCAATTTAACCATTTTGCATATTCTTTCACATTGGGATTGTAATCTTCTGAAGGAATAAGTAACGTACTATCAGGAGACAAGATCACGTAGAAAGGTTGCGCTTGATTGTTAAACGTCTCAGCCTGTAGCGTAGCCCATTTATTGCCGACGGTCTTGATTTCACGCACAAGGTTTCCGCTTTTGTAGACAAATTGTTGGTCTTTTGGAAGCTCAATTTTCTCATCTACGTACAACGAAACCATGATATACTTGTCTTTCAATATTTGTTTGATTTCGTCATCTACCCAAACGGTTTCTTCCATCTTACGGCAATTGACACAAGCCCATCCTGTGAAGTCAACAAATAAAGGCTTATTCTCTTTCTTGGCCACAGCCATCGCTTCTTTCAAATCTTTGTACACCTTGAATTCTTCTTCATGTGGATAGAAAGAATAAGAAGTGGGGGGTGGGAATCCGCTTAAGAATCGGAACTCATTCAAATGACTTGGAGGAAATACTCCGGGTATGATGCGCAAAGTGAACAAGCCAATGACGATCGCAAAGAACAATTTTGTCTTGGACAATGTCTGACTACCTTGGTAAGGTTTGAATTTAAATTTGCCCAACAAGTACAAGGTCCACATGGTACCTACAATGATCCAAAGGACAAAGAATGTTTCTCTTTTCAAAAGGCCCCATTGTTGAACCAAATCGGCGTTGGAAACGAATTTGATGGCCAAAGCTACCTCCAAGAATCCCAATGATACTTTGAAATCTTCCAACCAACCACCGCTTCGTGGAAGGCTTTTCATCAAACTGGGGAAGAAAGCAAACAAACCGAATGGTAAGCCTAATGCGATTCCAAAGCCAGCAGTAGCTGCTGTAAGTTTGGTTGGCGCCAAAGACAACGTCAACCCCAAAAATTCAACAGTTCCTTGGGCATTGCTGGCGTAAATCTGCCCAAGCATTCCGCCCAAAATAGGACCAGTACATGAAAATGACACAATCACCAAAGTGATGGCCATAAAGAATACGCCCAGGATTCCACCAATTTTAGAGGCGTTGCTGTCCATTTTATTGGCCCACGAATTGGGTAATGTAATCTCGTAATAACCAAAAAAGGAAACGGCAAACACAATGAAGATGGCGAAGAAGGCCAGGTTCATCCAAGGATTGGTGGCAAACTCATTGAACATTGCAGGATTGGTACTGCTTACAATGTGAAAAGGAATAGAGACAGCTACGTATGTCAAAAGAATAAATAATCCGTACAAAACAGCTTTGGATTTCCCAGAACCGCTCCCAGCTGATTTGGTAAAGAATGCAACCGTCAGGGGAATCATGGGGAATACGCATGGAGTTAGCAACGCGAATAATCCCCAAAATAGTCCTTGAAGAAAAGTCAACCACATGGTTTCTTCTTGCACTTCAATTTCACAATTGTCCAAAGGTTTGGTGGGGTCTAGATTCCAGTTGAAAGGATCGTTTCCTTTTGACTCGATGACTTTTTTGCCAGTGGTGTCAACGCCTACACTATTCAAAGTTTGACTACCTTCTGGAATATCTTCGCCAACGGTGATTTCAAAATTTTCGTCCTGTGGCATATTGCATCGTTCAGATCCATTTTCTTCAATACAAGCTTGATATGAAATCATGACCTTGATCTTGGTCGACTTTTCTTCCTTGAGTTTCACCTTTTGCTTCAGAACCATTTGATTCTCGTGGTAAAACAACGTGACATCTAATGAAGGTTCTCTATGTGCAATGGCTTTGTTGGCGCTGAGTTTACCAATTTTCTGATATGATGGTGAAGGTGTGAATTCAATTGCAGTGGCAATAGGAAGGAATTTTTCTGCATCTTCAGTGGGGTTCAAATCATAGATGTGCCAGTGTTTGTATATGCTAGCGGTAAAGGTCAATTCATATTGGCCTTCTCCAATTGATTTGGAACCAAAACTCCACTTAACAGGATTTTCCTCCGTTTGTGCAAATCCCAAAACAAATGAGCCCAAGGCCCAAAGCATTAAAATTAATTTCCTCATGTCTCAAAAATAAGCAGGGATAAACAGAATAAAGTGACGAAAAACACAAAAAAAGCAATTCAACACTTTTTTTAGCTCAATTTTGCAACATGATTCAACGCGCATTAAAAAAACTGATTCAATATATCTTGAATGGCCTACTATTAACATTGCCGATGGTCATCACAGGATACGTGATTTTACGCTTATTCAATTGGCTTGATGCGCTGTTGCCCATTGAGCATCGTTACCCAGGAATGGGAATTTTAATGCTGGTTACTTTTTTGGCAGCTTTGGGTTATTTGGGAGCAAAGTTCATCAACGATACCATCCGAGGTTGGTTCAACCGATTATTGGACAGAATTCCATTGATCAAAACCATTTACAAAAGCATCACGGACTTGTTGGGTGCATTTGTTGGACAGAAAAAGGCTTTCAATCAACCTGTGCTTGTCAAATTAAGTGAGGAAACAGATATCGAGGTTATCGGATTTGTAACCGATGAAGATTTACAGGAACTGGGTAATATCCAGAACAAAGTGGGTGTCTACTTCCCCATGAGTTACAGCTTTGCAGGGCATCTTTTAATTGTTCCAGCCAAGAATGTCAAACCCATTGATAAAAATGCGGTGGATGTTATGAAATACATTGTTTCTGGAGGAGTAGTTGATATTGAACACAACCATGACCCGAAGTAGTGCCACGGGCCTTCTGTATCTCATCGTTTTTATCTGGGGATTCACAGGTATTTTGGGTAAGGAGATTTCTCTTTCTCCAATCCCATTGGTCTTTTGGAGAACTCTGATTGCTTGGATAGGCATCTCTGCCTATGTTCTGTATCGTCGGTATCGCCTCCAATTCACAATGGGACAATGGGCTGCAATGTCACTGTCAGGATCGATTATTGCCGCTCATTGGATTTGTTTCTTCACGGCCATTAAAGTATCCAATGTATCAACAGCCTTAACGGTTTTAAGTACCAATGCCATTTTTGTTTCTATCGTCGCGCCTTGGATTACGCAAACGAAATGGAATTGGAAAGAGGGTGTGGTGGGTGCCTTTGCGGTGATTGGTTTGGTTTTTATTTTCAATTTCGAAACGAGGTATTGGGAGGGAATAGTGTGGTCGCTCATGGCTGCTTTTTTTGCAGCAATTTTCTCTTCTATCAATGCGCGACTCGTGAAGAAGATAGAGCCAGCTCCGATGGCTTGGGTAGAGATTGGCGTAGCAGCAATTGTTGTATTCACCTACATCACTTTTAGCAATGATATAAATTTTCAAACAGCTCAATTGGGCACAAAGAATATTGGGCTTTTATTGATTCTTGGGTGGGTAGCGACTTCTTTTCCTTTTATAGCCAGTATCGGTATTATGAGACAAATAAGTCCATTCGTTTGTGCAATGGCCATTAACCTTGAACCCCTTTACACCATTGTGATTGCACTTTTCTTGTATGGTGAAAGCGAATGGATGAGTTCAGGTTTTTATTTTGGAGGTCTGTTAATATTGGTAACAACTTTCGTTGGTCCGCTTTGGTCGAAGAGTAGGTAATCTGATTTATTGAAGTTTTGCAGTAAAAAAAGTATTCATAGCTGTTTATTTTTTTTATACCTTAGGTCTACCTTAATTATTAGACCTATGAACCGCACACGAGTATTTTTCGTGTGCCTATTTGTTTTGTGCATGTCTGTACAGAATTTGTGGGCACAGTTCGATTTTTCTAATCCCAGTTGGTCTATTCCAATTGATTCAAACGAAACGCCTTCATCAAATTTCAGCAGTGGCATTGCCATACAGGATATCAATGCTGATGGTTTCGATGATATTGCCGTGGCAGAAAATATGCATGGGATAACATTATGGTTGAGCGATGGTAGCGGTTTTTCCTGGCTTGCATTCATAGATTTGACACAAGACATTAAGCAAATTTCCTTTGTTGACTCGGACAATGATCACGACCTTGAATTATTCGTGTGCGCCTATGGTGGCGGAATTTATCTCTACGAATCGAATGATTTGGTGAATTGGAATTTGATTCAAAATACATTTACGGAGTATTGGGGGTATCATTACGGTGCATCATGGGCGGATTATGATCGCGATGGCGATTTGGATGTTTTTGTCTGCCAGTATGTTGATTTTCTTTATTCACAGGGAATGCCCAATTTGTTTTTTGAGAACTTGGGTGATTATAATTTCATTGAGCGGTCAAATGACTTGGGATTAAGTCAATTGACGAACAATTCTTTTCAGTCTGTTTGGTTTGATTTCAACCATGATGGTTGGTTGGATTTGTATGTAATCAACGATCATGAAGTGCCCAATTTATTTTATCGTAATGCCAACGGTGAGTATTTTATCGAGAGTGCTCAAGATATTGGAGCCAATATTTCCATGTTTTGTATGAGTAATTCCATATCGGATTTTGATAATGACGGAGATTGGAACATTTTTATGACAGATGACAATAATCCCGTATTGCTCGATTTATCTGAGAATCAGATTTACACAAATATTGCGGATTCAATGGGATTCGAAGCATTGACAAATGGTTGGGGTGCTTTATGGATTGATGCAGACTATGACGGTGATGAGGATTTGCACATCGCTCAAGGTTGGATAGGGGTTTCTGAGAACAATTTATTTTATTTTAATAATGGTGATGGTTTTACACAAAATAATCAATTCGATACTTTGTCGTTGTCCTCATTCATTAATGCCAAAGGTGATTTTAATAATGATGGAAGGTGGGATTTGGTAATTCGAAATGAGTTCCCTTCACAAATACAAATTGGTATCGGAGTTCAGGACAGCTCAACCAATTGGTTGAAGATTAATCTTGAGGGTCTAACCTCCAACTTTTTTGGAATTGGAGCTATCGTTCAAGTGCACGCAGGAGGAGTTTCACAGCAATTTATCAATCATTGTGGAGAGAATTACATTTCGCAGAATAGTTCCTCGACAATTGTGGGATTGAATAATTGGAATGTGATTGATTCTGTAGTGGTCACATGGCCCTCTTCTGCTAAAGAAAAGTGGTACGATTTAAATGTTAATCAAGGTTATCACTTTATCGAGGGAAGTACATTACAAAATGATACTATGTTTTTAACGGCGATGGTTTGTAGCCAAGAAGGCAGCATGTATTCTCTTCCAAGTCACTGGTACTATGATTCCGACCTGACAGATTCTATAATGGAGCTAGGCGCAGGTGAACATGATCTTGTAATTTTCAATCAATGGGGATGGAGCAGGCCTTGTAGAATTAGTGTATTGGTATTATCGCAATCTAGTTTTAGCATGGAAAAGGTCTGGGCTTGTGACCAGGAGATGTACATCACAGAATGGACAAGTGATGAACCCCAAGAATTAGTTGGATTGAATTACCCTTTGGACACATTACCGCCAGGATCTTATGACATACTTTGGATGAATGATCAAGGCTGTTGGCAGGAGGAAGAAATTCAATTGGAATTCATCGAGGTGCCGCAGATTCAATTGTTGTTTCCAGATACAATATGTGAAAGTGATTCTCTACTTTTTGAATATGAATGGGAAAATGAGTATCTGCCGCAATGGATGGGAACAGCACCTGAGATAATTGTACCTGGCAATTATGAAGTTGCATTTACTGACTCAATGGGCTGTATGCATACTTCTACTTTTACTGTGGCTTCGTGGGAGATTTTTACAGTTACGCATGAGGTTGAAATGCAGGGGAGTTTGGCCAATGTGGAGATGAATATTCAAGGTGATTATCCGCCTTTTGAGGTTGTGATAAATGGCGCAATTTTGCCCGATTGGGTTTGGACAAGTGACGTCCCTGGCGAGTTTGTTTTAGAAGTGACAGATGGTCACGGTTGTACTGTTTATGATACGATTACCATAGAGGATTCGGTAAACATTAATCATTTAAATCCTTATCTACTTAATGAAAATGACCATTCGGAAGTGCGGATTTACGATAGCATAGGCAAACTTCTATACCATGGTAGAATGGACGAATTAATAATTGATGATAATTCAATTTTTTCTTCAGGGATGTTAATCATTCAATCAGAGTTTGGAACCTATAAATGGATAAAAAAATAGGGGGCTATTTGCCCCCTATTTTATTAACGTATATCTCGATTATTCCCCTGCACGTAAAGCCTTCCTTGCTTTTCTTTTTTCTTTCCAAGACTCAGCCATCATGTACATGACAGGTACCAAAATCAAAGTGATGAATGTTGCAAAGCTCAATCCAAATACGATTGTCCAGGACAATGGTTTCCAGAAAGCAACGCTGTCTCCGCCGAAGTGAATTTTAGGATCGAACGTTGAGAACAATGAAACGAAATCAATGTTCAGTCCTATGGCCAACGGAATCATACCCAGAATGGTGGCAGTTGCAGTCAACAATACTGGCGTCATACGAACACGACCAGCTTCAATTACCGCCTCGCGCAATCCCATTCCTTGCTCTCGCAGAATGTCCGTGAATTCAACAAGCAAGATACCATTCCGCACTACAATCCCTGCGAGTGCCACAATTCCAACACCAGTCATTACTATAACAATATCCATATCGAAAATGGCCAAGCCCAACAATACACCGATGACACTGAAAATAATTTCAGAGAGGATGATGACTGTTCTACCAATGGAATTGAATTGTAGGATCAAGATCAATACAATCAAGGCCAATGATGTCATTAAGGCACCTCCCAAGAATGCAGCCGTTTCTTTTTGCTCTTCTTGTTCTCCAGCGAGGTTAACGGTCACTCCAGCAGGCAAATCTGTAAATTGAGCTGCCTTGGCTTGGATTTTTGATACAACTTCGTTCGGATTGAATCCTGTCAATACGTTGGACTCTAACGTAACAACGCGTTTCTGATTCTTGCGCTTAATTCCAGCATAAGTGCTGGTGTACTGCACATCGGCAAATGCCGCCAAAGGTACCTGGCGAATCATACCACCCATGTTCATGTCGCGATAAGTAATGATCAAATTGCGCAACGCCTCAATATCATTTCTTTGGTCTTTCTTGTAACGAACCTGAATCGGATATTCATCTGCCCCATCACGGAATTTGGATGGATTGTCCAATCCAAAAACTGCTTTTCTAATCTCAGAACCTATTTGACCCATGGAGATTCCTTCACGGTTGGCGCGCTCACGATCGATTACAATTTTAACTTCGGGTTTGTTCAATTGCAAATCGGACTTTAATTCCTCAACCCCTGGAATTTGCGCGGCATCCAAGAAGTCTTTCATCCTTACACTGGCCGTAATCAAATCTTCAAATTTTTCTCCGTTGATTTCGATACTGATCGCCTTTGCTGTTGGTGGTCCACTTTGCTCCTGGTCGACAGCAATTTGCACCCCAGGAATTCCTTTCACCTCCGCACGAATCTTGTCCAATATGTCAACTGTGGATTCACCATTTCTTTTGGCAAATTCCACGAATCCAATTCCTACTTTGGCTTTATGAGAATAGGGCGCTCTGTCCTCTCTGCTCTCGTTGGCCCCAATAGCAACGTTCGTGATAACACTTTCTACCAAAGGATTATTTTCTCCAATCACTTTGTATACTTTGTCTTCAATCAATTTGGAGACGCTATCTGTAGCATACGCGCTAGTACCGACTGGTAAAGTAGCATATACATATACGAAATTGGGCTCAGCGCTTGGGAAGAAGACCACTTTAGGGCTGCGAAATGCAGTTACCATAAAGGACAATATCAACAAAGCAAATGTTCCAAATAGTATGGTCTTCTGACGACTCAAAGCGTAATCCAAGAATCGGCCATAAAAGTTTTGAACCCGTGGCCATCTCTTTTCTTGGAAGTTTCTGATGGCGGCTTCCAAAACGAATTTGTACAACGCATACACCAAGTAAAGTGTGATGGTAAAATTACCCATTCCAAAACTTCCGCTGATGTAGAAGATCAATGCAATGGCAAGAAATACTATAGTTGTAATTTTAAACGATCTGTTCCACTTGGGTTTGCTTTCATTGTGATCTTCATGTGGATGCATAAAATCAACCGCAAACACGGGATTGATGATATAGGCCACAATCAATGAAGCGGTAAGGGTAATGATCAAAGTAATGGGCAGATAATGCATGAATTTTCCAATCACACCTCCCCAAAAAGCCAAGGGCACAAACGGGGCTAGTGTAGTAGCGGTTCCTGAAAGCACAGGAAGGAAGATTTCACCTGCTGCGCGTTTAGCGGCTTCTTTGATGGGAACCTTACCATTGTCAAAAATCCGGTGGGTGTTTTCAACCACAACAATGGCATCGTCTACTACAATTCCCAATCCGAGCAAGAAGCTGAACAATACAATCATGTTCATTGTGAAATCTATTCCTGGTAAAATAAGGAAAGCAATGAACATCGATAGTGGAACCGAAAGTCCAACAAAGATGGCGTTCGTAGCCCCCATGAAGAACATCAAAATAATCGTCACCAAAATAAATCCGATGATAATGGTGTTGATCAAATCATGCAAGGTTACTCTCGTGGTTCTGGATTGATCTCCTGTGATTTTTACAGATAAATCTTTTGGAAATTTTTCCGCTTGCATTTCAGCAACAATCTCATTGATCTTATCAGAGGCATCGATCAAATTTTCACCACCGCGCTTGATTACATTTAAGGTGATTACGTTCTTTTTATCCAAACGACCGTAACTTTCTTGCTCTTTAAAACCGTCTCTCACATCTGCAATATCCTTCAGATAAACTTTGGAACCTGATTGAGAGGATACGACCAAATTGCGCACCTCGTCTACATTCTTGAATTCTCCGCTAACAGAAAGAGAACGCTTCATGTTGTCTACTGTAACACCACCACCAGAGATGGTCATGTTTTCATACATCACCGCACGCTCAATATCACCCATGGTGAATTTTGAAGCTTGCATTTTATAGATGTCCAATTCAATTTGAATTTCTCTATCCAATGCGCCAACAATGTCCACACGTGTGATTTCTTTTAGACCTTCTATCTTCTCTTGAAGATCTTCAGCGTATTTTTTCAAATCACTCAATGCGTAGTTACCTGCAATATTCACATACAGAATAGGCATTTCAGAAAACTCAACTTCAACAACATTGGGATCAGCTGGCAAATTATTGGGAAGATCTTTCTTGGCTTTGTCTACAGCATCTTTAACCTTTTGCTTCGCGATAGGAACATCGACGTTGGTATTAAACTCAACAATGACATTACTGAAATCTTGAATAGAATTGCTCGTAATCTTTTTTACCCCGGCAATTGATTTCATTTGTTTTTCCAAATGCTTGGTCACCAAGTTTTCCATGTCCTCTGGGGATGTTCCAGGATATACAGTACTGATGTAAATCGTAGGAATGACAATGTCAGGAAATTGCTCTTTGGGAATACTTCGGTAAGACATGATTCCTGCCAGCGTAATGAAAATAGTCAACAAGTAAATGGTGGTCTTGTTGTCTATCGCCCAGCTAGATGGCTTGAACTCTTTAAATTTTTCAATCATAATACCTCTTATTTAATATTGATTGCAGAGCCTTCTACAATTTCAAATTGACCTGTTGTTACAACACGATCTCCGGCTTGCAAACCACTTGTTATTTCAGCCCAGCCATCATAAGTTTTACCTGAAGTTACCACTCTTTTCTTGGCAACATCTCTGTTGTTTTCTTTAGCAACGACATACACGTAGGTTTCGTTTCCTGAACTCAACAAGCTGTTGATGGGTAAAATAACCGCTGAAGGGTTTTTATAGTCGACAACCTTTAATACGGCTACCATGTTGGGGCGGTACTTAGAACCTTCTCCTTGAATGGCAGATTCAACAGTGAAAGTGCGGGTCAATGGGTTGATGAATTTTGCAACGTATGATGTCTTTCCGGAAATGCGCTCATTGATATCTGGAAAATAGAGTTCGGTCTCGTCACCATTTTTTACAGTACTTGCATAGCCTTCTGCAAATTCAGCTTTCACTTTCATTTTGCTGTTGTTGATGATTCTGAAAGCAGGATCCGGCATCCCAGGCGCACTATATTGTCCAATTTTAGCACCGATGTGATCGATGATTCCACTGATGGGAGCTGTCAACTTGGTGAGATTGATTTGCTCTTGAATAGCAGCTATTTGTTTCTCCAATGCTTCTTTGGTGGTCTTGGCTTGTAAGAACTGAATTTCAGAGCCTATCTTTTGATCCCACAATCTTTTTTGTCTGTTAAAAACATCCATCGCCATAGTCAATTGTGGCTGAATAGCATTTAACTGAGCCGTCATTACGCTGTTGTCTACCTCACCTAGAATTTGACCTTTGGAAACACTCTGTCCCTCATTGACATAAATTTTAGTGATAACACCGGGCATTTGAGGTTGAATAGCAGCCTGTGATTCTGCATCTACCACACCTTGAACATCAACATAATGCTTGAATTCTTGCGTAGCGATGGTTGTAACCAAAACTTCTTTGGCTTTTACTTCAACAGGTTGACCATCGTTTACTTGCGCCTCTAATTCTGTGATTTGGGCATCAAGCTCGGCTCTTTGTGCTTTTAATTTTTCCAATTGGGCTGCTGGATCTGAATTTCCACAAGCTGTTAAAATTGCGATTCCACAAGCGGTTAAAAAAACCGTGATTTTATTATTCATGACTTTATTGATTGAGTGCTTTTTGAAGTTGATCTTTTGCGTTCAAAAGTTGAAGGAGGGATTGAACGTAGTTCCCTTGTGATTGAAGTACTTGGTTGTTGGCTTGGCTCAATTCAAAACTTGATGCCAACCCTTCTTTGTACTTTTGATTTGTTTTGGCAAATATTTTTTCTGCCAATTCCATACTGGCCTTGTTGGTATTGACATTTGAAAGGGCAGACATGAAATTTGTTCTGGCGCTGTTGTAAGCCAAAAGCGCACCTTCTTTCACGATTTTTGCGTTAGCGCTCATCTTGGCCACCTCTACTTTTGCTTTTTGCACGTTGTAGTAACGACCACCTCCGGCAAAAATGGGCACGTTCATTTGCAATCCCCAAAGTTGCATTGGAAACCAATCCTGATTGCTGTCGGCAAAATTAAATTCTCTTCTCAACGCTTGTTTTTGATAATTATAAAAGGCTGCAAAACTGGGCAATGCAGAGGCTTGTTTAGCGCGTACGTTCAAGTTCTGAAGACCCAAAGCTTGATTGATGATTTGAACATCTAAATTGCCTT
>JBDLUK010000152.1:0-3038 GCA_039805365.1 Bacteroidota bacterium
AATCACATAAGACTCGAATTCCAACCACAAAGATTTTCCAAAAGCTTCAAATCCTGCCTTTACAATGAACAGGCGCGCAAAAATGGTCCAGAACATCAAATAGAGTAATCCTATCATGGCTTTTCATTTTTAGTTAGAAAACTTGAAGTAAATCCCTATAAAGTTCGAATTGAAAAATATTCTATCGAACTTCCAATAATTAAATACAAGAAAACAATTGATTTATTGTACAAATAAAAAATCCAATTATCCTTTAAAGAGAATGCTATTACCAAACCTCTCCGCCAACTCCTCAATATCTTTTTTTCTTGCCAATTGACTTACCCATTCTTTCGGGATGGCGTCGAACCCGTAGATTAATCCTGCCAATCCTCCTGTAACCGCTGCAGTCGTGTCTGTGTCTTTGCCTAAATTGACTGCTTTGAGCACTACCTCGGAGTAACTGTGGCTATTCAACAGACACCAAATACTGGCCTCCAAGGTGTGCATGACATATCCACTGCTCTGGATTGTACGTTCTTCAGAAGATGGGAAATCTGGGTGCAACAATCTACTGAAATGCAATTTCTCAGCATCCGGAATTTCCGAATTTGCATCCAAGAATTTGGAAAAACCCAAATTCGCCTTATTCACAGCCTCCTTCATAGTGTTGTGACTGAGCAGCTCTCTGGCAATTTCTAGATAATAAATACAAGCCAATGCCGAACGGATATGTCGATGCGTGATGGAGGAAACTTGCCCTGCACATTCAAATCGCTCTGCCATATCCATGGCATGTCTGTGGAAAATCAAAGGCAGTATGCGCATCAAGGAGCCATTTCTGATTGATTTTTACTCATTCATTAAAACCCTATTTCCTTTCTTGAAACATGTGTACTATAATTCAACTCACGTTGACACAATTCGGATAAACAAGTATATCGATTCATGCGCGGATGTGAAATGGTCTCCAACAAAAACTTACGACGTACATTCATGAGTTGACCTCCCGTCAGAGAATACTGATCCGAAAGCATGCGAACTTCTTGGCGATTGACTTCGCCTTTAAATGCGCTCCACATCATCTTATCCTGCGTATCCGCGTTGGGATGTCCAATTTGAACTTTCCACAAAAAGCGTCTCTCAAAAGCATCATCCATGTTCTTGTTTAAGTTGGTTGTGGCAACGAGTATGCCTTTGAAGTTTTCCATTTCTTGCAACAAGATATTCTGCATCGCATTTAATGAGGCCTCTATTGAATTTGATACATCCAAACGCTTTTGAATGACTCCATCTGCTTCGTTGAACAATAAAATCGGGGTATTCTCCTCCGTCTTACAGAAAGCATAATAGTCATCAAAAATGCGCTTTGCATTGCGCTCCGTATCACCAAAATACTTTCCTCTAATTTGACTGATGTCCACCAAGAAAACAGATCGCTTGTTCTTCTTGGCCCATTGCAATACGGAAGCCGTTTTACCTGTTCCTGGCTGACCATACAACATCACGGTGATGCCTTCTCCGAGATTCTTTTTCTTCAAAGCCTTGGTCACGCGCCCATATGACGAAGAACTTAACAACTTGGAAATGGTGTTCAATTGATTTTGTTCTTCATCATTGAAGAACAATTTCTCCTCCTTGATATTCTTCCAAGATAGCATCTTACCGATTGAACGTTCAGATTCATCATCTGAAAAAGATTTGATTTTGTCCCATTTCATGGTTGGATAAAATACCTCCATTGCCTTGGGTGTGGCAACAAATTCTTCAGGACTAAAAGGATCATTTGCATTGCGCAATTGAATCAACTGTTCCTTGAACAATTTTTCATCTGCCTTATTCAAACGATACTTCAAATCGAAACGTTCAGCATCATTTTCAGCCAAAACATCACAGATACAATCCAAAGGCAAACCCGCTTGATGTCGAACTTGTTGATCAACCAGTATGAGCAACATGACCGTTTGCCCCAAATCCAAATTCCATGAACCCCTCACCTTTTTCACAAAATCAATTTCGCCATGTGTTTCCATCCATTGACCCAATTCCGTCTTAACCGTATGCATGGAGATGACCTTGTTCTTCATCGCCTGAATCCAAATGTTGAATTGAGCAAAGAATAATGACTGCTCATCCCGAACCTCCTCCTGCATTTCTTCATTGAAAACCCTTTGCATCCATAGATTGACAACACTCACATTTTCGAAAAGCACGCCAAATTTTCTTTTCGAATGAATGATTCCCTTTTGGGTCCAAGATTTAAAAAGAGGATGGATCCATTCCCAATCGGCAATACCCAAATCCAGATCCTCTAATATCTGATTGGATGAGGAATCATTTCCACCCATTGTCTTCAATACCAAATGAACAAAAACCAATGTTTCTTGGGTAGAGGAAAATCCCATCCATTTGTGAAAGGTTTGAAAATCTGAATCAGATTCTATAGGTGCAGGAAAAGACTTCATCCAGTCCGACTGGTTTTCTAAAGCCATTTTCTCGATGAAGGGAAGGAAGTTTGGGTTTTGCATAGATGATGTTTTCCATAAATAAAATAAATCAGTTTGCAATTTTGCTTCAATGCTAATAACTTTGTTATATGCCTACTCCTCAAAAAATCGTGTCGCCCAATAAGGAACAAGTTCGCAGATGGATTGTCTTTGATCAATTGCTGCGCTCCAATATTGGCTACTCCGCTGAAGAACTATTGAAGAAAATCAATAATAAACTGGAGGACGATGAAATCATTCAAAGAAATGGCAAGCTGAAGAAAGTGTCGATTCGTACTATCTATAACGATTTAAAAGACATTCAAGATCTTCATGGTGGTAAAGTAACCATCACCAAAGAAAATGGCAAATACCGATATGAGGAGTTGTCTATGTCCATCTTTGAGATTGGCATAACCAAGGATGAATATTCGAGTTTGCAGTTTGTTCTCAAACAAGCCAAAAAGACGCTACCCAGAACCAAGCACCAAGAGTTGAAACAACTGGTGGAACGATTGTACAACCCACAAGCCGCAAAGCTGCCAAAAACCGAAAAGAAGAAATCAATCATTC
>JBDLUK010000153.1:0-2992 GCA_039805365.1 Bacteroidota bacterium
TGACCTGTGAATCCCATCGGAACTTGATTAAAGTCGCTTGGACCGTTTCCAACCACCAAATATTTTCCAGCAAGAGAAATTTTAATTGCTGAGAATCCATGGTCCTTTAATTTTTCTGCAATCAAGTCCATGGCCCAACATGCCACAGCATCTGTTACTTCCCACTCCGTATCGGGATGATGTTTGATCAATTGTACTTGATTCCCCATTTCCTTAAGCTCCATCAATGATGGTCCAAAGCCAACCGCATTTTTAAATCCTTCAAGATTGGGTACAAACTCAGGATCAGATGCAGCAAATTGCATTACTCGTTCCAATGCAATAGACGTAGGATCATACTTACCTTCTGATTTGATTTTCATCTCCTCCATCAAATGATAGAAACGAACAAAGTAATGCTGCGGATCTTGAATGGTCAGCGGCTCATTGACCTTTTTAAAATAGTTGAATTGATAAAGACTCGAGGTGGAATCTGTCAAACTGAATTGTTTGGACAAGCCATCAAGAATAGGGTCAATCTCTGCTTGATAATTGGTGGAATCACCTATTACTTCAATGCTATATTGCTTTCCTAAAAATACTCCTTGATATTCTCTTCCTTGCAAAGTACCTTTGGACTTCTCACCGCATGAAATGAGAATCATACCAACCATGAAAAAAAGAAGTTGCTTCATATCGTACAAAAATAGATTAATTCAAAGCTTACTACTTCTACTTTTCATCGTGTTAGCAACAGTTACCCGTGCACAAGAAATTCAAATCTCGCAAGTAAGTCCATTTCCAAACGCCATTAACGTGCGATCAGCCGTGGTTACTGACGCGCAAGGGAGCAACGCTTACCCCATGATTGAGTTGGGACAAACACAATCTTTGTTCTTTCAGTTTGATTTGATGCAAGAAGATCGAGAATGGTTGAAATACACTTTGATTCATACCGATTGGCAAGGCAAAGTTTGTGAGGTAGATCGCAATGAGTATACCCAAGGATTTGTTGAGCAGGAGATTCAGGACATGGAGTTTGGATACAACACCACCACCAATTACATCCATTACCAATTGCCTTTTCCCAATGAGTTCATGTCCCCTGCTCAATCAGGAAGATATTGGATTTTAATTTTCAAGAATGATGATTGGGAGGATGCTGCCAACCACATCATAGCATTTCCATTATTTGTTGCAGAGCCACAAATGAATCTGATGGCCAAAATTGAAAAGGCTTCTGGTGCCAATTATTTCAGTCATGAATTACTGAAAGTTGAGTCTTATCCTACTCGAAGTAACTATTCAGATATTCCTCGGGATATTCGAATTCAAGCTTTTCAGAATTTGGATTTGCAATCTTCATCCAAGTTCTTATCACCACATGTAACATTTATTCAACCCAACATTTGGACTTTTTCTGATTTAAATTCTACGGGTTTTCCTGGCGGTAATGAATGGCGAATGATCGATACAAGACAGATCATTAGTCCCGGATTGCACATTGACCACACCTTGCCCAATCAAGATCAACCAGAGGTTTTTGTTCAATTGGATGAGAGCAATGCAAAGGGACATTATGGCTGGGATGACATCAATGGACGGTGTGTTTTTGGTACAACAATTAATGAATCCAAAGCTTTAAGTGCAGATTATTTGATGACACATTTTGAGTATAAAAGCAAGTCTTTTACTGATGGAATACTAGCATTGGAATTTTGCACTGCGCCGGGTATCAAAGAAATGGTTGCATGCACCTTCAACGAAGAAAAACATATTTATCAAGTAGATGTTCCTATGAAGCAAGGAATCATCAATTATCGTTATCGCTGGATGGGCAATCACGACGCTCAGGATGAACTTAGATTTACCGAAGGGAACTTTGAGACAACTCGAAACGACTATCATTTGTTCTTGTATCAGTTGGATCCACTTTATCATTTGGATAAAATCATCGGCTACTATTTTTTAAAGGAGAAGTAAATGCGTCTGGTAATCATCGGCAATAGCAAAATCGCAAACGATTGTTTGCAAATGATCATTCAGGACAATGAGCATGAAGTTGTGGGTGTATTATATGAACCGCAAAAAAATCCAAGTCCTGCCGTATTGATTGATTCGATTGTGCAATTTCAAATTCCATTTCAAGAAGTCCAAGGATCCGTAAATGATGCTTTTCATCTTGAATTTTTACTAGAATCCAAAGCCGATTGGATTTTCAATATCAACTGTTACCAGTATCTTAAATCAAGTTTATTAAGTATACCCAAATTGGGAGTCATTAATTTTCACAATGGACCATTGCCCAAATATGGTGGCGTAAATATTTCTTCTTGGCCCATCATCAATGGTGAGAAAGTACATGGCGTTACATGGCATATGGTGAATACTGGAATTGATACCGGAGACATTCTGTCCCAATCCAATTTTGAAATTCCTACCAATGCGACCGCTGCCCTATTGATGATCAAATGCATTCAAGAAGGTATTGATTTGTTCAAAGAGAATTGGAAAGCATGGGTAACCGGTGAAATATTGCCGCAGCAACAAGTAGGTACAAGAACTTATTATTCTAAAAAGGATTTGGCGCCCAAAAATGGTCTTTTGGATTGGATGATGGGAGCTGAAGAACTTAATCGATTGATTTTGGGTCTTCACTTGTTCCCCTACCCCAATGATTTTGCCTACGCACATTTTATTTTGTTAGGTGAAACATATTGGGTAATTGCTGCTGAAATTGGAGATTCTGAAATGGACATTACGCCAGGAAGCATCATCGAACGAAATAGTAAATATTGTCATGTAAAGTGCGGAACTGGAAGCTTGAAACTAAAAATGATCGCAGTCGAGTTTGGAAAACCAATCAAATGGAATAGCTTCTATGAGCTGCTGGATGCGGCATCCGTGAATACATTGGGTTAATATTGCAAGTTTCAAGTGGAATAGTTTTCAACAAAATAAAGGCTTCGATTCACCAATTTCTTAAGTTTTCCCCATTTCATTAACACCTCTT
>JBDLUK010000154.1:0-4999 GCA_039805365.1 Bacteroidota bacterium
CTTTCACAAAAGTCACCACCTCGTTTCCAACTTTCAAGAAATACATCCCACTTGATAAACCTGCAACAGAGATCACTTGATTGCCTTCTGAGGTGGTCAAATGCAAGTGAACAATTTGTCCTTGTTGATTATAGATAGCAATCAACTGTCCCGCGATCAAGCTACCCTTCACTGTAATCACATCAATTGATGGATTCGGATAAACAGCGAAAGAAACCTGATTTAATTCGGTAACGCCATTGGGGGCATCTTGCGTGTTGAATGCCCAAGGTCCAACCCAAGCGCCATAGTTACTTCCATCGTTGGTGGCGCGAACTTTCCAATAATACGTTGTGCCGGGTAGCAAATTCGTGACAGTCTTGGCACTGGTTGTTGTATTGAAAGTAACTTGCGAAATGGCAAAGTCTACATCGGTTCCCAACATCATTTGATAACCCGTAGCACCGAGATTATCGGTCCAATTGAAATTCACACTTGCATAAGCCACATTGTTAGCGTTGTTCATTGGCATAGACAAAGAAAACGAAGTCAACCCTATAGTTGTAAACTTCCACGGGCCAACAAAAGTTCCCCAATTGGTTCCATCACCTGCCCTAACTCTCCACCAATAGGAAGTGGCAGGAAGAAGGTTGGTCACACTAGCCGCAGCTGTAGCAACCTGACCTGATGCAACAATTGTATTGAAGCTAATATCCGTCGACACTTCCACCTCATATACAGAGGCGCCATACGCCTCCGTCCAAGTTAAATCAATGGTTGCAAAATTCTGATTGGCACTATTATTTGCAGGTGAACTCAAATTGAAAACATCCAATTGAGGCAAACCATTTCCTAGATATCTGCACAAAGCAATATCATTGCCACTGTATCCAACACAAACAATCTTGTTGTCATTCTGCACCACAACATCCCAACACTCATTCAGCAAATTGCCATTAAAGTTGGTTTGAACTCTACCATCAGAATCAAAATCATAATCGGCCTGCAAGTCGCCTGGAGCAAGTAATCTCAAGGTTCCAAAGTTCTTTGACGTCAAGGTTCCTGCAGAGCCTGCCAATACGTATTTGCCTTCCATATCTCTTGTCATGGCGTAGGAGACATCTATATCCGTGCTGACGTAATAGTTAGAAGACGTATTGGAAATGGTTCCCAAATTGGAAATAGTGAGGATTCTAAAATCATTGCTTCCCAAGTACGATCTCGTACCAGCAATGATCATATCCTGATTGGCATTCAAATCAAGTGAATATGCATAATATGATCCACCGGTCTCCGAATAAGCCAATACACCATCCGTTGAAAAAGTGTTGTCCAAAGTTCCATTGGTCAAAACGCGACAAGTCCAAAACTCCGAACTGATTGATGTACTCACCAACTTTCTCCAACCCGCCGCAGATATTTTCCCATTTGCCGCAACCTCTAAATCTTCCACCATGATGGACCTTTGCAAATCACCTGCAGAAACTGTCGGCGCCAAAATGCCCGTTGCGTTAAATGTGGAATCAATTGCCCCATCTTCATTGTATCTCGCAATAATGGGCAATGCAATGTTGGATGTACTTGCACTTTGACCGCCCAAAATCAATTTACCTGTTAAGGCATGCTGCTTAATCACCTTTACTTCATCTTGCTGTCCGCCTACGAAATCAGTCAACACTTTTCCATTCGTTCCAAAACTTACATCAATGATTCCACTTGCATCCAACCTAATCATCGCTGCATTCTTATTCACGCCATCATCACTGCTTCCTGCCAAAATAATTCTACCCACCGCATCCACAATCATGCTGTGTGCGATGTCATCACTTCCCAATTGGACATCGATGATTGTCTTTCCGTTGTCTCCAAAGCCACTGTCTAAAGTTCCATTC
The DNA here is from genome assembly GCA_039805365.1 of Bacteroidota bacterium. Classification (GTDB taxonomy): domain Bacteria; phylum Bacteroidota; class Bacteroidia; order Flavobacteriales_D; family Sanyastnellaceae; genus CAMCTV01. The sequence continues at coordinate 1,872 of JBDLUK010000154.1, forward strand.
TCTAAATAACGAGCAACCAAAAAATCCTTACCTGTAGCTGAAAGCTGAGCATATCCTGCTATTAAAATCTTTCCGTCTGATTGCAAAAACACCGCTTTGGCCTCCTCGATTGAAGAAGAGAAAGAAGTCACAACTTTTCCAGCATTTCCGAAACTCGTATCCAAGGATCCGGCAGGCTGTGCCCACAAAACCTGAGTTGAAATCAAAAAAACAATTGCACTAAAAAAACTTTTCATTTTACCAAAACTTTACTGATTTACAATCCAATCTGAAATATGTCTACTGATATAAGGGGCAAAATAACGATTGATGTGGTGACCATCGTTGTATTTAACACTATCCTGCAAATTTACCATATCCCAATAAGGCACATTCATTTCCACTGTCAAGGATTTAATACGTCTTTCAAACTGATCAAAATGATTTTGCTCCAATTGATAAAACTCTTTTGAGATTGGCAAACGAACCAAATACACTTTCCCTTTTTGGGTCAGTTGAGCTATTAACATTTTCAAAGAAGACCATCGATATTCTGAAAATTCATACTGCTCGATTTCGGACTGCTTGGCCGCCAACTTTCTGGCCTTTCTTTCATCAATTCTGCTTTGCGCCGTATCCCGAATAATTTCCAACCAACCATCTTCATGGGTAATGGACAAACTTCCTTTTTTATAATAATCCCAAATCAAATGCATCCAACCATAGTTGTAATTGTGATACAGAAAGGCCAAATTCACTTCACCCGTAAATGACGAAAGTTGATTCAAATAATTCTGTTGATCATGCGCCAAAGGATATAGACTCTCCTCCCCTTTCTTGGTCGAAACAGACCAAGGATCTACCGTTACAATGAAAATACCGTCCTTGCTTTCTGGATCTAATTTCTTCATGATGGCTTGGTTATATACATCTCCATACTTCGACAATGACCCATTGAAAGCAAAATTGAAAAAATTCTTATCTAGGTTTTTATTCAAAACTTGAGGCTGAATAGCTTGGGATGCGCGCGAAGTTCCAATGATCAAATTCTTCTGTGCAGGCCCAACACATTTGTTATAATCCAAAACATTGTGGGGTGAAATAAAATACAAAGACAATGCGTGCATCCCTACAATGAAAAGCAACACAAATAGCAGCTTGAGTATGTTTGATATTCTACTAGAAATGCGCATACAATGTTCCTACATTTTTAAACTCGCCCCATGTCATCAAGGCCAGCAACAAAGCGATATACAACATCCACCTTACTGCAAATTTCCTTTTGGCAATATCCAATCCAAACAGACTGTTTCTATTCCACCACTCTATCCATAAAAATCCAACAATCAAACAAAGAAAAATCAAATTCGAAAATCCTGAGAAAACTCCATTGACGTTGAAAGAACTTAATTGCACGTGCTCAACATGAAGCACAAAGTCATTCCAACTTGCACTAGAGAATATCAAGGCTGTGGTGGACATCAACAAGAAAAACGGCAATATCATGAATCTATCCAAAGCCAGTGATTTCTTTTTGGCTTGAGCCAATCTCTCGCTCCAATTCCATTTCAATAAAATGGGTAAAAAATACAAACCTTGAATCAATCCAAATGCAATGTAATTGGATTCCAATCCATGCCACAATCCCACTACTAAAAAAGACAACACAATTGCCAAGGCAATCCCTTTTTTTCCAAAGGATCGCAAATGAAAAGTCAATGGCGTGAACAAGTAATCCAGTATCCACTGTGTGAAAGAGATGTGCCAACGCTGCCAAAATTCCCTGACTTGGTTGGTGAACAATGGAAATTTAAAATTTTGAATCAATTCAATTCCAAATAACCATGAAATGCCAAGCACAAAATTGGAATAACCAGAAAAATCTGCGTAGATGTAAATAAAATTAAATACACCTCCCAACAATATACCTGACAGCGTTGGATTATCTGTCCAAAGCATCAAATAAAAAGCATGTGCAAGCGGTGCGACGGTCCATTTGGCAAAAGCTCCCCACAGTATATACCGCAGACCTTGGATAAACTTTGCATCATCAAACTTTAACTCATTTACTTTTCGCAATTGCCCATCAAAACCTTCCCATTTTTCGACAGGACCTGACAGCATTTTTGGGAAGTAAACCGTGTAAACCAAATAATTCAAAGTTCCTGGTATTTCCTCCCAATCCTCTTGCCTTACCCGAACCCAAGAGGCAATGTGCTGAAAGGTATAAAAACTCAAACCCAAAGGCAAAATCCAATCACCTGCCCAATGACTCCACGACGCTCCACCAACCTTGTACAAGAGGAGAAGAAGCGCATTGGCAACCACTCCCAAAATCGCCCAACGCTCTCTGCTCTTTTCCTTTAATACCCACCGCAATAAAGTAACATTGAGTATCCCCGAAATTGACACGAACAACATTGCTGTTGTATTCCCCCACAAAAAAAGAAAACTTGAAAAAAGTAAAATCCAAATACGCCATTTTCTGTACGTTCCATCCAACGACCAAAAGCAAATCAAAGAGATGAGCAATAGTCCAGCAAATGAAATTGAATAGTACTCCATGATCCTTTAATTATTGACGTGGCCACAAACAATCTTGTCCGTCTGTGATCATGTGCAGAACCAGACCCAATCCCCAAATCCTTGTAGGACGGTAAAACAACATCGCGACATACATTCCAATTGCTGGCCATGTATGCAAGGGATGAAATCCAATACTGCAGCGGCAGGGATCAAACATTGGAGTAGCCAAGAGATGATCCAAATCTACCAACATGGTGGAGATCAAAATCAGATAAACCTTCACAAAAGAATCACCCTTCCAACGCAGTGCAATGAAGATGGGGAAAACAAAATGCAATCCGTAATGAATACTTGTGCGGAGTATTTCCATGGATTATGGACGAATCAACTTTCCTGTTTGTTTCTTCTGGCCGCATGTTGAAACATAGAAATACGCACCACTCGGAAGATTTAAGCAGGAAACATAAGAGGTGTTTTTCCAACTGCCAACCAAAGCGCCTTGCGCGCTATATAATTCGATACTTGCAATTGGCTCATTGGACTGCCAAAGCCAACCTTCCGATGCATAAGCTACTGTAACCAACGAGTTTTGATTGTAGGCTATACCCGCACTTGCGCAAGGA
>JBDLUK010000155.1:0-4255 GCA_039805365.1 Bacteroidota bacterium
TTTTCTTGAGTGTTCCAGTTGTCAGCAGAGAATTTATATTCATAAGGTCCTTCAGGAACGTTTACTGTAATCTGCCAAATGTTGTCACCATCAACATCAGTCATCGCTGTGCAGTTACCGCACCAGCCATTAAAAGTACCGTTCACCTCAGGTGTGGTGAATCCTGTTTGACCATTCATGTCCAACTGAAATGTTATGTCATAAACATTGGGTGTTGAAGCACAATCTGTGCAAGAGCCCCAACATACCAGAGGAAGCGTTGCATCTGCAGTTACACTCAATGTTCTGTTCGTAAATCCAAAATTGGTTACAGTGCATGGAGTTCCTTGTAACAATGTTTCTTGGCTACCCCAAGTGTCTGCAGAAAATTTATATTCGTAACTACCGGCAGCCAATGGAATCGTTAATGTCCAAATTCCATCTCCTTCAGGATCGGCCATTGGCGCGCAACTTCCGCACCAATTGTTGAAAGAGCCATTTACTTCGGGAGTTGTGAATCCAGTTTGCTGGCTCATGTCCACTTGAAAAGTGACGTTGTAGGTCTGTGCTACCATCGCGCTGCTCATGAATAGCGTCGCGAGAAAATAAATGTATTTCATACAGATTTTGTTTTTGCTAATATATACTAATTGTTATTTTTACAAAAAGTATTTGTTTAATCTAAATTTATTGTTTCTTTACCAAATGTCGAAGTTAACAATGGACATATTACGAATTACCGGAATGGTGTTATTTTTCATCACCATCAATGCCTTATCATCTTTAGGGCAGGTTCGTCATGTGGAGGTCAAGAAGAACGCTACTGACGAATACCGCATGTATGTCGATCAAAAAGAATTTTATATCAAAGGAGTTGGTGGAACGGATTTCCTGGATGTTGCAGTGAACATTGGCGCCAATACCATCAGGACTTGGAGCACGGACAATGCAAAACAAGTTTTGGATGACGCCCAAGCAAGGGGTTTGATGGTGATGATGGGGATGTGGGTGCAGCATGAGCGACATGGTTTTGATTACGATGATGAAGCCAAGGTGAAAAATCAGCTTGAGCAATTTAGAAAAGTTGTTATTGAATTGAAAGATCATCCTGCATTGTTGCTCTGGGGAGTCGGTAATGAGGTTGATCTGTTTTACACCAATACCAAGGTTTGGAATGCCGTTCAGGATATTGCGAAAATGATTCATGAACTAGACCCACACCATCCAACGACTACTGTTACTGCGGGTCTTGATCCAGCAGAGGTTGATCTAATCAAGCGCAACGCTCCCGACATAGATATTTATTCGGTGAACACATACGGCGGTATAGGCGATGTAAGGAAGAATATCAGGAGTTATGGTTGGACAGGTCCTTATCTCATTACCGAGTGGGGACCCAACGGACATTGGGAAGTAGCGAAGACGCCTTGGGGTTCTCCAATTGAGCAGACGAGTTCAGAGAAGGCTGTATCATATTTAGAGCGATATGAAAAAGAGATTTTAGGAGATAGTAAGTATTGCATGGGGTCTTTTGTGTTTTTATGGGGACATAAGCAGGAAACTACCTCTACTTGGTATGGACTATTTGACCAATCAGGAAGAACGTCTCAATGCGTGGAAGTATTGCATGACCATTGGTCTCCTTCAACCAGAAAGGGATATACGCCAGTTGTCGATGGACTTTCACTGAATAATCTAACGGCTGATAAGGGAGTTACGGTTTGGGCGGATGATGATGTTACGGCCGAATTCAATTGGCGTGATTTTGACAATGATGTTCAAAAGGTAGTTTGGAATGTTGTCCCTGAGAGCAACGATATCAAGGCAGGTGGTGACGCGGAATCTGCGCCATTGGCTGTTCAGGGTTTATGGAAGAAGCGTTCACAACACAATGCAACATTTCGCGCACCTCACGTTCCAGGAGCCTATAGGGTTTTTGTTCAGGTGAATGATGCAAATGGAAATTATGGATATGCCAATATTCCTTTTATGGTAAAGGAAAGAACTGCGGATATGCCGCTTCCAAGATGGATCAATGTAAAAACATGGAGAGATGGTAACTGGAAAGAATAATTGGATTTTGATCCTCTGCCTGGCCATGTTTGGATTGGGTTTGCATGTCAATGCACAGAATGCAGATTCGTTGATGACGCGTTGGGGAATTTTCCCCAAAGTGGAGCCCAAAGGAACCAAGAGTATTCAGGTCAATGGATTCTATCGTTTTTATTCGACCTACACTGTTCAAGAGTTACCATATCCGCTTACCTCCGCTGTTGGGGATGTCGTGAAAAGTAAATCCTTGTTCATTGGTGATGACGCTCAATTGCCCAACCTATTGGTGAATGTTTCAGGTAATTTAAAAGATGGATCTTCGTGGGGATTGGACATTCGGATGTTTCAATTCTTGAATGGCCAAATTGGAACTTCATACAGTGCTCAAGTTCCAGACAGTTTGAGACCGAGTATACAAAATCCGTTGTCTTCAAATACACTGGGTAAAAACCTGGGTACCATGTTGGGGATGACTTTGTATGGTAATTTCAAGACGAAATGGGGAAGTTGGTCGACGCGCCTTGGTGGTATACAATGGGTGGCTATTTCTGACCTTACGATGTCCTCTTTCAAGGGCTACAACCGATTCATGTTATTCGAAAGAAATCCATGGGATCCATTGGGACGAAATATCATGGGTAGATACCAACAGTATTTTGAGCAAGGTTCTATCGATCAAGATAACCGATGGGGAAATAGGGCTTTCCAGGGTGCTGTGGTTGAGGGCCAATTGCCTCATGCTTTTTCTGCCATGCTTTTGGCCGGTAAGACCGAGTTGAATGGTGGTTTTGTCGCAACGCCCAATTATTCATGGGGTGGTAAATTGAAAAAAGATTTTAGTTGGGGAAGTACATCCATCAATTCCCTCAATGCAAGAAATTTTACGGATAGTCTGGCTCGTGTGGCATTTGGATCATACGTGATTACCAATGAGTGGTTAATCAAGTGGAGAGGTCATCAATTCAAATCTGAATGGGGTTTAGGGAAATATTACAGTCCCAATCACAATAGAGGATGGGGAGAATTGGTTCAGATGAAATGGAGTTCTCCAACCTACAAAAGCGGTTTCTCCTATGAATGGACTGGCTATAGAATTAGTCCAAAAGTGGTGAACAACGTAGGTCTGTATTGGAACACATCAATTAGAGAATATTCAGTGAACGATATTCCTGCAGGTTCTGTCGGCAGTGCTTCATTGCTCCAACCTTTCGCTTCGTCCATGGCAAGATTGGGTCAAATGACGAATAATCGTCAGGGATTAAATTTTAATTTCCAATGGACCAAAAAGAATTGGCATTGGAGCGGTGGTATAGGTTCCTCCAAAGAGATAGAGCGGGTATCGAATCAGATAACATTGGGTCATCCAGTCAATCAGTTGGTTCGTTCTCGGATGTGGCGTTGGGATTTCCCCAGTCAAGTTGGACCATACGGACGCTACTCAGATATTTATCGTGACGTGTATCAGACGGTCAACCTTTCTGATGATTCTTCAGGTGTTGTTATTTACGACAAGTATTTTAATAATGCAGAATTACAAGTCAAATACAGCGATGTGTTTTTGGATCGACCCATTTATCTGTTTGGCTTGTTCCAAGCGCAATCTGCTTCACGCATGTGGTCGCCTATTGTGATTGTCAACGAGGATGCATATGTCAGACAATACAGTTCAGAGTTGGAGGTGTATTATGCGCTCATGCAACGTTGTGCTTTGAGTATATACGGTGGTGTGGAAAGAACCTTGGGTAATTATACCACGGATATCAATGAAGAAACTTTCCGACCCATGAATCAATACGGAAAAGGGTACGGAATTGGCTGCGATATTGATTTGGGCAAGAATGCGCGTTTGTATATACGCCAGCGTTGGTTTGAGTTTGAAGACAAGAGTTTTGAACTGGATTATTTCAAGGGGAAAGAGTTATCTGTTGAATTAAAAGCATTTTTCTAATGAAGAAGTTAGTTGTTTTTTTAGCCTTTACAGTAGCTGCCATGTATGCAGTTGCTCAGGCTGATATGGAAAAGAAAATTTCTGTGATTGGGCAGACGCGTGGTCAGTTTTATGGGGATCATTTGATTAACCCGGAACCAGACTCTGTTACAGCAATTAAATCAAATAGCGGAAATGTTTTGGCTGATTTGGGTTTAAAAATTCAGGTCAACAAGACGATGGAAGTTTTGGGCATGGTCAGAATTCGCAACGACTACGGAGGTTTCTGGGGTTCGG
>JBDLUK010000156.1:0-4826 GCA_039805365.1 Bacteroidota bacterium
CAAATTTGACCTTCCTTTTTATAATGATCAACTTTGGCCCGCCGGTGGATTAAGAGATTTAATCTCTCGCGCAGAAACAGCTGATGCCATTGTTATTACCAGCACCCCACATCTTACCCCGTCAGATACTTTATCTGAAATTCGAGATCAAATTGCAAAAGTTTCAAAGTCACCAGTGTTTTTTTCCCATATCGAAACATTACCCTTGATTTCACTTCACAGGCATGCGACACCCACACCCAAAGTTTGGGGAGGCTTCTGTGGCATCGCCCATCCCAAATCTTTTCTTGTATCGCTGAAACAGAATTTTAACATTCAAGAGGAATTCGTTTGGCGTGATCATCAATGGTTGGGAGATGAAGAGGCTGAAAAGCTTCGGTCAAAATTGGTTACCTTTGGAGGCAAGATTGAAGGATGGATTACCACAGAGAAAGATGCAATGCGTATCGCACATTTGCCGCAATGGAAAGACATCCCCATTTATTATTTGCCAATAAAAACAACGATCCACAAAGAAGATAAAGAAGAATGGAAGAAATGGTTGAGTCAACATCTGTAAAAAATATACCTTACGACGAATATGAATTGGTTGTGGGACTTGAGGTCCACATGCAATTGAGCACAAAATCCAAAGCCTATTCATCCGATGCCAATTTGTTTGGCGAATTGCCCAACACATTGGTTAGTCCTGTATCCTTGGGACATCCTGGAACTTTACCTGTCGTTAATACGCACTCCATCGATTGCGCGATTCAACTTGGATTGGCCATGAATATGGAAATCCATCGCGATATGTACTTTGCCCGCAAAAATTACTTCTACGCAGATTTACCCAAAGGTTATCAAATCACCCAGGACAAAACACCCATCTGCACTGGCGGTTACTTGGATATCAAGGATGAGAACGATAATGTAAAGCGTATCATGATCACCAGAGCACATTTGGAAGAAGATGCAGGAAAGAGCATGCACGATCAAGATCCTTTTGATACCCTGATTGACTTGAATCGCGCAGGCGTTCCGCTCATTGAAGTTGTTAGCGAGCCCGATCTTAGAAGTTCCAAAGAAGCCTACAACTATCTCACAGAACTCAGAAAGCTTGTTCGCTATTTGGGAATTTGTGATGGTAACATGGAGGAAGGTTCAATGCGTTGCGATGCCAATATTTCTGTTCGCAAAAAAGGAGAGACCAAATTCAATACACGTTGTGAAGTCAAAAATATGAACTCTATTCGCAACGTTCAACGCGCCATTGAATATGAGATGAAGAGACAGATTGAATGCGTGGAGAATGGGGGAACCATCGTTCAAGAAACAAGAAATTTTGACGCACCATCTGGTACAACACAATCCATGCGAAGCAAAGAGCGTGCGCATGATTACCGTTATTTTCCCGAGCCCGATATTTTACCATTGCACATAACGCAAGAAAAAATCGACCAAATCCAAAGTACACTTCCTGAACTTCCTCAAGAATTGGTTGTCAAGTACACCCAAAAATTGGGACTTTCCGAATATGATGCTTTGGTTATTACACAAGAAAAGGAAATGGCCTTGTGGTTTGAAGAGGTAATTGAAAAAACTTCGGAATATAAAATGGCCGCCAACTGGTTGATGGGACCTATCAAAGCTTTGTTGAATGAACGCGCCATTGAAATTACACAGATGACATTGTCTCCAGATCAATTGGTTGGAATACTGCAATTGGTGGCTGATGGAAAAGTCAGTTCATCAACTGCTGCAGAAAAAATTCTACCTGTATTGTTCGATCAGGTACAAGCCAATGCATTGGAAATCGCGCAGCAAATGAATTTGATTCAAGATGCGGGCAATGATGAAATTGAAACCATGGCCGCTGAAATTTTGGCTGCATGGCCTGATAAAGTTGCGGCATTTAAGGCAGGTAACAAAGGACTATTGGGACTTTTCATGGGTGAGTTGATGAAAAAATCACAAGGAAAAGCCAATCCCAAAGTAGCTTCAAGTATCATTCAAAAATTACTAGACAAATGATAAAGTGGATTATTCCGTTGTTTGCCCTTTTCATGGCAAGTTGCAACGAAGGACAAATGATTAGCGGGAAGATAGAAGGCGGAAGCGGTCAAACTCTCTACCTTATTGGAATGAGAGAAGGAGAAGAGTCCATAATCGACAGTACCGTAATAGGTCCTGATGATAAATACACCTTGAAACCACAAAAAGGTTTGTACAAGGATTTTTATCGTTTGGAGCTCAATGCCAATGATTACGTTATGCTTATCACCGATAGTACAGAGCATGTAACACTCAATGGACACTTTGGCAAGTTGAAGGAAACATTAGAGATTGAAGGTTCGCCGTCATCATTAAAATTTATTTCCTTTGGAAAACTCATCTCCCCTAAAATGGAAGAGATGGTTGATTTGGACATGCAAGAAGGGGGCGATATTACTTCGCCAAAGATTGAACAACTCCAGAAGGAAATTACGGAAATCGCCAATTCATGGTTGGATGGGAACTACTCTGAGCCTGCCGCCGTTATGGTGGTTCAATATCTCGATCCTGCGCAATATTTGAACCAATACAAAAAAGTTAAAGAAGCATTACAAGAAACACTAAGTGAGAGTGAATATTTTTCAGCCTGGAGCCAGTATGTCAATCAACTCGATGATGAAATCACTGCAAACACAAGTGCTCCGGTTAATCAAATCATCGCGGTAGGAAAAACATTACCTGAAATTACTTTTCCTGATTTAAATAACAAACCCAGAAAGATCAGTGATCTTAAAGGTCAAGTCGTATTGGTTGATTGTTGGGCTTCTTGGTGCGGCCCTTGTAGAGCTTCCAATCCAGAACTCGTTGCCACTTATGACAAATACAAATCGAAAGGCCTTCAAATTTTCTCCATCTCCCTTGATAAAACAAAAGAAGCTTGGATAGATGCCATTCAGAAAGATCAACTGAACAAATGGAACAACCACGTCAGCGAATTGAAAGGTTGGGAATCCCAAGTATGCAGCAAATGGGGAATCAACTCCATACCTTATGCTATTTTGATTGATAAAAACGGCATAATCGTGGCACATGGCGCAGACGCCATGGGAAAAAATCTTCACAAAAATCTTGACAAGCTTTTAAAATAAAATGAAACAGTTCTTCTTGACTTTCATGTGTCTATCTTCAATGTTAGCATGGGCACAACAAAAAGATACGCAACCTTATTTCCAACAAAATGTAGATTACAACATCCAGGTAAGATTGGACGATGTCAATCATTTCATTAGTGGGCATGAGGCTTTGGTATACACCAATAACAGTCCAGATGCCTTGAGCACCATTTACATGCATTTGTGGCCCAACGCGTATAAGAACAAACAAACGGCATTGGCCAAACAATTGGCTCGTCAGAAGAATTTCATCTTATACAGTACACTAAAAACCGACAAAGGATTTATCGATTCGTTGGACTTCCATGTCAACGGTGAACCTATTCAATGGCACTTGGACTCTACGCACATTGACATTGGCGTGTTGCATTTAAAAACACCATTGATGCCCGGTCAATCCATCACCATTACCACCCCATTCAGGGTTAAATTGCCCAGCGGAAGTATCTCTCGCTTGGGACATATCGGTCAGAGTTACCAAATTACCCAGTGGTATCCAAAGCCAGCAGTGTATGACCGTGAAGGATGGCATGCAATGCCTTATTTAACACAAGGCGAATTCTACAGTGAATTTGGAAGTTACGATGTTCAAATTACGGTTCCAAGCAATTACGTTGTTGGAGCTACAGGAAATTTGCAAACACAAAGTGAGGTAGATTGGTTGAATCAATTGGCTGAATTGCCATTGCCTGCTGATACCATGTACGAATCGTCGTTCCCTCCTACCTCGTCAGAATGGAAAACCATTCAATACAAACAGAAAAACGTTCACGACTTTGGATGGTTTGCAGACAAGAGATGGATTGTTCGTAAAGGCGAAGTAATTACACCATATACCAAAACCAAGGTAACAACCTGGGCCATGTACACGCCGCAAAGTCAGAAGCTTTGGAACAATGCCACACAATACATTGCAGATGCTACATACTACTATTCTCTTTGGAACGGAGATTACCCATACACTGTAGTAACTGCAGTAGATGGTACGATCAGCGCTGGGGGTGGAATGGAATATCCCAATGTGACGGTAATTGGCAACGCATCTTCTGCTGAGGAATTGGAAACCGTTATTATGCACGAAGTGGGACACAACTGGTTCTATGGAATTCTAGGAAGCAATGAGCGCGACAATGCATGGATGGATGAAGGTATCAACTCGTTCAATGAAGATCGTTACAACATGGTCAAGCATCCCGATGCGAAAGGCGCTATGGGGATAAGCATCAATGGCAACAATAGTTTATCCAAGATTCTAGATTTGGATTCGGTCAACTATTGGTCCGTATCTCAATTGACCTATTTGTTCACCGCCAACTATGGCATTGACCAACCACTGAGCTGTCATTCCAATGATTTCTTGGGTTTGAACTATGGCGCCAATGTATACAAGAAAACCGCAGTTGTATTTTATTACCTACAGCAATACTTGGGTGAGGAGTTGTTTGACAAATGCATGCAACGTTATTTCTCTGAATGGAAATTCAAACATCCCAGACCACAAGATTTGAAAAAGATTTTTGAAGAAACATCGGGTAAGGATTTAACGTGGTTCTTTGATTCATTCATCAACTCCAATGGCAAAGCCGATTTCAGAATTGAAAAAGCCAAGAAGGCAAAGGGGCAAGAAGGTGTTTACGAAGTTCGTGTCAGAAATACCGGATCAACCGATGGACCTTGTTC
>JBDLUK010000157.1:0-16939 GCA_039805365.1 Bacteroidota bacterium
GGAAATCCAACTTTTTCTACCGACAAAAAGTCTGTTGAGACAACCGGTAGAAAAATTGCGGCCAATTTGATTGAGTTAAACGTTGGAATCATATTCTAATGTTGCATCAGCAAGTTGTTGATCATCTTGTAGCTTGGTTAAAGAGTTACGCTGAAGAAAATAGACAACAAGGTTTTGTTGTAGGAGTAAGTGGTGGAGTTGATTCTGCGCTGACTTCCACCTTGTGCGCGATGACAGGGTTGCCAACATTGTTGTTGGAGTTGCCCATTCATCAACCCAAACAACAAGTGTCCCGAGCGCAAGAGCACATGTCGCAATTGCAGTCCAGATTTAGCAATGCTTCTGGCAAGCGTGTTGACTTGACGCAAGCTTTTGATGATTTGGTATCCGATTGGGAAAAATCCGACAACCAACACATCATGCACTTGACTTTGGCCAATACTCGTTCTCGATTAAGAATGACGACCTTGTATTATCATGCCGGAACCAGATCCAGTTTGGTTGCAGGAACAGGTAACAAAGTGGAAGATTTTGGTGTTGGTTTTTATACCAAATATGGAGATGGTGGAGTAGACATTTCACCCATTGCAGACTTGACCAAAACTGAGGTTTTTCAATTGGCCAAATTCGTTGGCGTGCCTGAATCCATTTTAATAGCACCACCCACTGACGGCTTGTGGGAAGATGATCGTTCAGATGAAGATCAAATGGGCGCTACCTATCCTGAGTTGGAGTGGGCGATGGATTGGTTGTCACTCCATGGCGTTCGTCAGAACAACAAATGGATTTGGGATAGCGCATATGAGGCATTGACAAATCCGCGTCAGCAGGAAGTGTTGAGGATTTATATGCGTATGAATAATGCTAACCAGCATAAAATGAATCCCATCCCGGTATGCATTATTCCGGTAGAATTCAAGTGTTAAAGACGAATTCCCATCAATAGAATATCATCGGTTTGTTCTTCTTGACCTTTCCAGTTTAGTATGGTTTCTTCAATGTGTTGCTTCTGTTCAAAGCAATTTTCATGGGCGATGCGAAGAAGCGTTTCTTTCATTTGCTTGCGCATGAATTTTTTATTCTTGGGACCGCCAAACTGATCGGATAGACCATCGCTGAATAGATAGAGCATGTCATTGGTTTGACATTGAAAAGTTTGAGACGCGAATAATCGATGTTCTTTGCTTTCTGTTCCAATGCTTCTTTTCTCTCCTTCCAGAACTATAAGCTCGTTGTCTCTTATGACATAAATTGGATTTTGAGCCCCACTGTATTCCAAGGTCAAATTGGATCTGTCCAATGAGCACAACGCTATGTCCATCCCGTCTTTTATTTTTTCGTCTTGATCAGCGTTAAATGCGGCACTCGCAATTCTATTGACTTGATTTAATATTTGTCCTGGCTTTGTGTACACTTTGGTGACGTGATTCAAAGCATTGTGCGCAATCAAACTCATGAAAGCCCCTGGGACTCCATGTCCTGTGCAATCTGCCGCAGCAAAGAGTGTTTTGTTCCCTTGGTCCTGTATCCAGTAGAAATCACCACTTACTACATCTTTTGGCATGAAGAGAATAAAGTGCTGAGGAAATAATTTTTGAATAGATGAGGGTGATGGAAGGATGGAATCTTGTAATCTTTTGGCGTAGTTGATGCTTGATTTTAGATCCGCATAGAGTCGTTCAATTTGTGCCAATTGATCATCACTTTTGTTTTTTTCTTGGATGAGTGCTTGCGTCTGTTCTGCCACGCGCTCTTCCATGGAATTGCGGTAGGAGAACAAATCTCCTTTCATCTGAATTAACGCTAATCCCATTTCATCCTTGTCTGACAATGGAGTAAATTCTACATCAAAATTGGCTTGACCAAGCGCTCGCGCAAAATTTTTGGTTTTCTTAAAATTTTCGATCAGCTTGTTAGCGGCTATTCCCATATCACCAATTTCGTCATTGGAAATGGTAATGGTTTCGTTGCTGTATACACCGAAAGAGAGTTTCTTAAGAACGCGCCGAATATTTCTAATTGGTTTTGTAATAGAAAGACTCGTTAAATAAGCGATGCCAAATCCAAGAAACAAAGTAATGGCACTCAATACTCCAAGCAGTATATACAAGTTGTCAAAGGAAGCATTCATAATTCCACGCTCCTGTTGAATCTGTTGATGAAAGTGATTCAATTGGTCTTTGATCAAGTATTGCAGTCGAGCAACTTTTGTTGGTATTCCGTTGCTAGTTAAAAATAGATCCTCAGCTTGAATGACTTTGAATGGATCCTGATAACTGTCAAAGGAATTGAGTGTTTTTTGAAGAAAAATATATTTCGATTGTAACGTGTCCCATTCTTGGTGAATCCAAGTGGCTTCTTGCTGCTGCTCATTGCTCCAGAAACATTTTAAACTATCCACCACCTGCAATTGGGATGGGATAATAGAATCTACAAGTGAAGTGAAATTTCTCCTTTCCAAATGGTCTTCGTTGCGTTGCACGTAGGTCCACTGCTTGCTGAGATCTAGCGATTCCTCAATACTTAGCAAGAGATTTCGACAGGCACTCAACGACGGAAGGTGCACATTGTTCAATTGGTCGTTTACTTTTTCAGCCTTGGATAATGTGGTTTGTACGAAGTACAATGCAATTAAAAGTATTGCGATGAAAGTGCCGAATCCGATATATAACCGAGCAGGAACTGTAAATCGTACTTTACTCATTGGGATACAAGTTTTGCGCTTCTGCCTTTAATCTTTTGTATTCTTCGTCATTGCCCAATGAACGATGAATAAACATCAAAGCTTTGTATTGCGAAGCATTTTTAGGGCAATCTTGAAAAGTGTTTTGTGCAAATGGAAGGGCACGTGCAAATAAGCGCAAGGCTTCCTCTTGTATTTGCAGCAATTGATCCATTTCAATGTCGCCATCTATCTTTTTGATGTTAAATACGCCAATATTGTAGTACAGGATGGCGAGGTTGTGTAAGGATTCACAATCCGTGGGATCTTCCTTCAATATTTCTTGATAAAGGGCAATGCAATGGTTGGGGAATACGAGACTGGTATCGCTTTGCTCCCAAAATTCATAGTATCTCTCCGCCTTTTTCTTTTTAAACTCAATGTACAGAGATCCTAAAGATTGAGGATCTTTTAATTTTTGATTCCAAGATTTGAAATAGTCAAATGCGGCATCCGCAGCGGCTTCATTTCCCATTTGAAATCCTCGGGCTTGCATCAATGCATCGTTGTAGTATGTGCTTACAATGTAGCGTTGTGCATAATTGATATTATCTTTCAATTTGTCGTCTGGTTTCCGCTTTAGGGCTTCGTCAAAAGCAATCATCGCTTTTTCGCGCCATTGGAATTGTTTGTCCTTGGGTGGATTTTTTTTGTACTGTTCTTTCAGGAGAAAACCCATTGTGAAATGCGGTAGTGGATCTTGTCCTTCTTTTTCAACCACGGCTCCCATGCGTTGGATTGCTTGCTCTACATTTTTGTCTTTTTCGTATTGTTGAATGATCTGATCCGTCAATGGATGTTGACCCCACGCTAGTACAAAGGACAAGCATGCTGCTATCGCTAGAAAGCTTTGCTTTATTGATTGACTTTCCATTGAATAATTTTTAGTCCGGCTTGAATTTGATCATCATTCATGGCCAGCTCATTCATTTCATATCGAACACTTCCATTGATCAATTTAAAATTGATGTGGGCACCATTGTTCAAGGCACCTTCCCAATTGGATACCAATAGGGTGGATTTGTTTTTCAAAGTCTTTACATAGTTGCCCCATTCTGTTTTTTTGGTTTTATCAATAAAAACCAAATGGACATTATCAAATTTACTCTGTGCATTGGCTTCAATGATTTCGATGGGTTGTTTCCCAACGGTTTGATGACCGTACTTCAGTTGCAAATGCTCGTACACGGCATGGTTGCCTACCACACAAATTTTGAAACTGCCATTTTTCATGGTCGATGGCCAATTGCTGTTGTTCGCAAATTGAAAAAGGAAATTGGCCTCCATCATGGCATGCGTATCACTCTCATCAATTTTTTGAGCAAAGATTATGGTGGAGAGAAAGATCCCCAACAAGAACATGGATATTTTTAAAACCCATTTGGCCATGTTCGAAAATAATCCGTTGAACCACACCAATGGCTTTACATACATAGATTGTATGAACCTGCGTTTGTTAATGGAGAGGAAGAAATTCTAGAAGAATCTGTTAGCTGAATAAGGACCTGGAATCTCGCTATTTTTTTCCAAATGTTCAGCCAAGAGCCACGCCATATAAGGAGCGTTCAGAACGCCTTTGGTACCCATGCCATTGAATATTACGTTTTGTGATTGGTTTGGGTGTTTGCCTATAATGGGCGAGCGATCGTGCACCGTTGGTCGATGTCCAACATAGGCTCTTGTTACAGCGATTTCTCCGCTGAATTTATCTTTTAAATTCTGAATGAGTTGGTCTACAGTTTCGGGAATCACGGAATCATCATGTACATCCCACTCGTATGTAGAGCCCATTCGCCAGGTTTGATTCCCCAATGGTAGGCAGAAATTACCGTAGTGATAGACACGTGAAGGATCCAATTCATTTTGCTTGAATTCCACAACGTGACCTTTGTTGGGAATTACTTTGATGGGATCCCAGATTTCGGGCATAGCAGAAAGTCCCGTGCACCAGATGATGGTATCCGATTCTTTCGCGGGGTGTTTGGCCAAATAAGCGGTGCTATTTTCTTCGAAGTAGGCGTTTCGTGACAGGAAGAAATTTCGAGTTCCAGCCAAAAAAGCTTGAACATTGAGCCATCCAGATCCATTTACTTTTCCCCAACCATGGGTGGAGTTCCAACCTGAAAAATGGGCTTTTTCTTTTTCTATCAAAGGCTCCATTTTTTCAGTGGTCATTTTCTTTTCCCACAGCACACGGTAATCCTCTGTAGGAAGTAATCTGGCAATGGGTATTGGATGATAAAAATCGGTGCCTGTAATTTTTTCTTGTTCTGAATAAAACCCTTGGAGGTGCTTCAAGTAAAGGTGAATATCATTAAGAGCAGTGACTCGCTTGAAGGAAACGGGGTTCCAAAGTCCGGCTGCTTTTTGCGATGAGGAAGGAAGGGAGGGATCATTCACCATGACCACCTCCCAATTTCTTTGTGCCAAAGTCAATGCGATTACAGAGCCTGCAATGCCTTGACCGATAACAATGGCTTTTGGCATTTATTGAATAACTTTCAAACGGCGACCAATTTTTGTGAATGCCGCAACAGCGCGATCGATATGCTCTGGTTCATGCGCTGCAGAAAGTTGAACCCTAATTCTTGCTTGACCTTTTGCCACTACAGGATAGAAAAATCCAATGACGTAAATTCCTTCTTGCAACAATGCATCAGCAAAATCTTGGGCCAATTTGGCATCATACAACATCACAGGGACAATTGCAGAATCGCCGTCTTTGATGTCAAATCCTGCAGCCTTGATTCCTGTTTTAAATTGCTGAATGTTCTGCTCCAATTTGTCGCGCAAAGTGGTTGTTGAAGACAACAAATCAAAAACAGCTATCGAGGCACCAACGATTGAGGGGGCCAAACTGTTGGAGAATAGATATGGACGACTGCGTTGTCTAAGCAATTCAACAATCTCCTTTTTACCAGTTGTAAATCCACCCATAGCTCCACCTAGCGCTTTTCCTAAGGTTCCAGTGATGATATCCACACGACCAAGGACATTCTTTAACTCAATGGTTCCGCGACCTGTAGCGCCAATAAAACCTGTGGCATGGCATTCATCAACCATAACCATGGCGCCGTATTGTTGTGCCAAATCACAAATTTTATCCAGCTGTGCGACATAGCCGTCCATGGAGAAAACACCGTCGGTAACAATCAATTTGAAACGCGCTCCTTCGGCAGCTTTTAATTGCGTTTCCAAATCTGACATGTCATTGTTTTTGTAACGGAAGCGTTGCGCTTTACAAAGGCGCACACCGTCAATGATAGAAGCATGGTTCAACTCATCGCTGATGATGGCATCTTGCTCACCCAAAAGTGGCTCAAAGACGCCGCCGTTGGCATCAAATGCTGCTGCATATAAAATGGTGTCTTCCGTATGAAGAAACTCTGCAATTTTTTTCTCTAAGGTTTTATGGATGTCTTGCGTGCCGCAAATAAATCGAACACTGGACATACCGAATCCATGGGTATCGATGGCATCTTTTGCCGCTTGTAAAACCATGGGATGGCTAGAAAGCCCCAAATAATTGTTGGCGCAAAAATTCAAAACCTCATTGCCTTCTGTGGTCTTGATTACCGCATCTTGCGGTGTAGTGATGATTCTTTCTTTTTTGAATAAACCTGCTTCTTGAATGGCTTTCAATTCTTCTTGCAGATAGGATTGCATCGGATAACTCATGACAATTGATTTTGGACAAAAGTAATGAGGAAAAGCTACGAAAAAGGGGAAAGAAGCTTTAAATCATTAGCTTTTCGCAAGCTTGTTTGGCGGCCATTTGTTCGGCACTTTTTTTTGAAGGACCTTGACCAATTCCTTCCACAATATCTTCCACAACTGCGTGAATGGTGTATAAACTCCCACCTTGATCTTGACGATGCTCAACAACAGGGAAAGTTAAACTACGTTTGTGTTTTTGGGCCCACTCATGCAATTTGCTCTTGTTATCAATTTCATCATGTATGGTTTCTGTCAGTTGATGGCGAATGAGAAAATTGAGAACGGTTAATCGTGTTGCGTTGTATCCTTTGTCTAGGTATATAGCGCCAACCAACGCCTCGAGGGCATTGCCTAACATACTCTCATGTAAATCTTGCCTGCCTAGTTCAACTTGAAGCAATTGTCGTATTCCGATGGAATCACCTATTCGATTGAGGTTTTCTCTTCTTACAACTTTGCTCTTCATCTTGGTCATCTCACCCTCTGTTTTGTCTGGATAGTGATCAAATAGATAATGCGCTAAAATGGAGTCGATAATGGCATCACCAAGAAATTCCAATCTTTCATTGCTGTTTTTAATACCGGGATACAATTCCTCCGCAGCACTGGCATGACGCAGTGCTTGATGATATAGAGGAAATTTTCTTGTAGAAATGCGAAAGGCACTTTTCAGAAAACTGAGAAGTGCCTTGTCTTGTGGATTTAATTTTCTAAAACTGAATATCATTCCATTTTTCGGAAAATGGCTGAAGTATTGTGTCCACCGAATCCAAAGGTGTTGCTCATGGCAACTCTCACCTTTCTTTCTTGGGCCTTGTTGAAAGTAAAATTCAATTTGGCGTCCAAATCAGGGTCTGGATTAGCAAAGTTGATGGTTGGTGGAACGATATCATTTTTCACAGCCAAAATAGTCGCAATCGCTTCAATAGCTCCGGCGGCACCCAATAGGTGACCAGTCATGGACTTGGTGCTTGAAATATTCAAATTATAAGCGTGTTCACCAAATACACCTTGAATGGCTTTGGCTTCTTGGATATCACCCAATGGGGTAGAAGTTCCATGCACGTTGATATAGTCGATTTCAGTAGGATCGATATTGGCATCTAAAAGAGCTGCACGCATTACATTTAATGCGCCCAATCCTTCAGGGTGGGGAGCTGTAATGTGATAAGCATCAGCGCTCATTCCACCACCGATGATTTCAGCGTAGATTTTTGCACCTCTTGCTACAGCATGCTCATATGATTCGAGAATCAAACATCCTCCACCTTCTCCCAAAACAAATCCATCACGGGTTTGATCGAAAGGACGAGAGGCTGTTGCGAAGTTCTCATTGTTTTCTGAAAGAGCTTTTAAAGCATTGAATCCACCAACACCAGCTTCTGTAATGGCAGCTTCTGATCCACCAGTTACGAACATATCTGCCTTGCCCAAACGAATGTAAGTGCATGCATCAATGATGGCATTGTTGGAGGAGGCACAAGCTGAAACAGTTGTGTAGTTGGGGCCACGGAATCCGTATTGTATGCTGATATAACCAGAAGCGATATCGGCAATCATTTTAGGAATGAAAAAAGGATTGAAACGAGGTGTTCCATCTCCTTTGGCAAATTCAAAACATTCCTGTTGGAACGTATACAATCCACCAATTCCAGATCCCCAAATGACACCTACTCGGTCACGGTTGATTTTTTCTAAATCTATTCCTGCATCTTGAATTGCCTCTTTCACCACAACCATTGCATAGTGCGTATAAGGGTCCATCTTGCGCGCTTCTTTGCGCTCAATATGGTCTTCAACGTTAAAGCCTTTCAGCTCACATGCAAATTTGGTTTTGAATTTTGAGGCGTCAAATCGGGTAATAAGATTAGCCCCGCTAGTTCCAGCTAGCAGGGCATTCCAATACTCGGGTACCGTATTGCCCAGTGGCGTAAGAGCGCCTAGGCCGGTAACAACGACCCTTTTTAGTTCCATAAGGAAAGGGTAATAAGGTTTTTAATTACTTGTTGCTTTCGATGTAATCGATGGCTTGACCAACAGTAACAATCTTTTCAGCTTGGTCATCTGGAATAGCAATTCCGAACTCTTTTTCGAATTCCATAATCAATTCTACGGTGTCCAAAGAGTCTGCACCCAAATCATTAGTGAAGCTTGCTTCACGCTTTACATCTGCTTCATCCACACCTAGTTTGTCTACGATGATGGCTGTTACTTTCTTTGCAATTTCTGACATAATGTCGAGGTTTTAAAAGGTTAAACGCGGTCAAAAGTAATATTTTTTACAATACGCGAACAATTTTTTTTCAAATGGAGAATTTTTCTTCAAATCTTTGGGCAATGAATTCCGCAGAACGATACCATCGGCAGTGTGCCATCCCTGATCTTGGTATGGCCGCTCAGGAGATGTGGAGCAGGGCTCATGTGGTTATCGTCGGGGTTGGAGGATTGGGATGTGGCGTTGCAATGGCCTTGGCTTCCTCTGGTATTGGAAAATTAACTTTGATTGATGGTGATTCTGTTGATTTGTCTAATCTACATCGACAATGGTTGTTTGATGAATCGCATATAGGGATGCCCAAAGTGGAAGCCGCTAGCGAAGCATTGAAGAAATTTCAACCGGGTATTGAAGTAAAGGTTATTCAAAATTGGATAAATGCGGGGCATTTGGATCAATTGGTTAAAGAAGGTATCGATATTTTGGTGGATGCATGTGATCAGGTGGAGACCAAAATTTTTATAGATGATTTCCTTCAAGGTGGAAATATACCATGGGTTTTTGGAGCTGCTGAGCAATGGGAAGGCAGGGTGACAACACTTAATTTTCCGGATAGTGATGGGCACAAATGGCGGTTAAAGGATTTCTTCAATGATAAAGTAAAGGGGTTTATGTTGGGATCTTGTCTAGACCGTGGAATTTTAGGTCCTGTGGTTCAAACTGTAGCCATGATGCAATCTCTAGAGGTTTTGCGAATACTCGCAAAGCTTCCTCCGAACTATGTGGGTAGAATGTGGATTTGGGATGCTAGTCAAGGGACTTTTTTATCACCTAATTTGAAAACAAACAAAGGATGAAAACTTTGTCTCGCATTTTCAAACACCGACTTAAATTCGCTTAACATTGTATTCAGGATGCGCTGGCTTTTATTGACGGACGGAATTAGCCCCTTTGAGTTGGGTGGTATGCAAAAGCATAGTTATAACCTCGTTCGTCAATTGGTGATTCAAGGAGAGTCTGTCGTTTTGGTGCATTGCATCACCAATAACAAGCCATTACCCAAGGAACAGGATGTCAAACAGGTCTTGGGATTTGATAATGAACCATCCTTGGAGATTATCACCTTGAGATTCCCTTCACATGGGAAATTGCCAGGTCACTACATCAAAGAGTCATACGCTTATAGTGCGATGATCTATCAAAAGTTGAAGCCGAGGAAAGATGATTTTGATGTGATTTTTGCGCAAGGTTTTTCTGGTTGGAAATGGATTGAGATGAAGAAAGGAGGAACCAAGTTACCTCCCATCGTTAATCATTTTCATGGATTGGAAATGTTTCAAAAGGCATTTGGATGGCGAAGTAAAATCCAACAATGGATGTTGAAAGGCGTGACGCGTTGGAACATCACCAACGCCGATGCTACCATTTCGTTAGGAGGACGTATCAATGAGCTTTTGGTGAATCAAGGGTTAAAAGAATCTCAGATTTTGACCTTGTCATCAGGTATTGATGAATCGTGGTTTCCAGATGTGATTTCCGAAAAACCACCAAAGATCAAAATGCTTTTTGTTGGTCGATTTGAAAGACGCAAGGGTTTGAAAGAATTGATCCATGCATATAAATCACTGTCTAAACAAGGCAATGAAATACAACTCTCAATCGCTGGACCGATTCCAGATCACTTGAAGGACAAGCAATCTGGAATCGTTTATTTTGGCTCTATCAATGATGAGGAGCAGATGAAAAGAATCATGGATGAGCACCATGTTTTGGTAGCTCCTTCGATATCTGAAGGAATGCCCACCGTTATTTTAGAGGGAATGGCGCGAGGAATGGCCATTGTATGTGCAGATGTGGGTGCCAATCATGTAATGGTGAATGGCGATAATGGATGGCTCATGCCCAATGTTACTGTTAAAGGATTGATAGAAGTGTTGGAGGAAGTACAAAGAGCAACGCCAGAAGTCATTAAGCAAATGGGCATAATCTCCAACCAACGTGTAAAATCCAAATGGGGTTGGAATCAAGTGGGGAAAAATCATATCGATATCATTCAAGAGTGGTTGACCAAAAGATAAGGTATGAAAAGACTGGTCCTCATTTTTCTCTTTGCCAATTTGTTCTTAAGTGCCATTGTACTTTTTAAGTCCCCCTTTGAATTTTATTTGGGCTACATAGCCTATCTGTTTCTGCCATACTTTTTTTTTAAATATGGTCCTCCTAAGTTTGCGTTGATTGTATTTGTAATTCTTTTCATAGTCGGGGTAATCTTTGTGCAGTTAGGGCTGAATACTTTTAGCCAGTTGGTCAAAGTGACCATGGGTTTTTTTCTCTCTGTAGCATTCTTCGAATTTGCCATTAAAATTTATGATGGCGATGTGTCTGAACTTTTTAAGTTCTACATGAAATCAGCATTTGTGGTGAGTGGAATTGGTATTATGCAGGTGGTGACGCAGCGGGTGGGATTTTCGCCGGGATATAATTTTGGTTGGCTTTTGAACAAATGGGGTGTAATCTATGCCGAGGGTGGTGGTATTCGAATGAATTCTCTTTTCTCTGAGCCTTCATATTATGCATCAACCATGTCGCCAGCTTTTTTTGTCGGATTATACAATTTGATCAATAGGAAAGATCCGATGTTTATAACGCTTAGGCAGAGTATTGTTGTTGTGCTTGCTTATCCGTTAACCCAGTCAGGTGTGGGTATGTTTGGTATTTTAATTTCGATTCTTTTGATGGTTGTGAACTCTGGATTTTTGAGGTACAGCTTTTTGATAGGTCCCATCTTGGTTTTTGGATTTAATTACGCTTATGATAACAATGAGGAGTTTCGCAGCCGTGTAGATTCAACATTCGAAATTTACAATACTGGTAACATTTATTCCTACGATATCCACGGTAGTAGTTTCGTATTGTACAACCACACACATATCGCTACAGAGAATTTTAAAGAAAACCCTATTTTCGGAACAGGATTGGGTTCTCATGAAACTGCTTTTGATCGGTTTTCTCTGACCAATATGTCTGGGGTAGTGGATATTGAATTTAACAAGGCCGACGCCAATTCGATGGCGCTTCGATTGATGAGTGAAACAGGAATTGTAGGATTGATGTTTTTTGCGTACTTCTTTTTTTCCAATTGGGTGCTCAAAGGTTGGACTTTGAAAGACGAATATTGGGTGATTAGCAATGCTTGTTTTTTGATCATCGCATTACAGCTCCTCCGTCAGGGAAACTACTTTTATTGTGGGTTCCCATTTTTTCTGTGGTTGTATTACTATACCAAAAGGGCAAACGCTCAAGATAAAATGGGTTTGGTGAAGAGTAAATTTAAATTTCAAGTAAATGGTTAGCACGAGCCGAAAGACAGTTTTGTTTTTGTTTCGTGAATTGGCGGGTTACTTTATCTCGTGCGTGGAAGAATTGTCCGCTACTAACACTGTTGATATTGAGGTGGTGTATTGGCCAGTGAATGCGCAGGCCCCTTTGGTTTTGACAGGCGGTAATGGCGTAAAGTGGATTCCAAAGGAAAAATGGAATCGTAAAGCAGCAATCGAATTGGATCGAAATGGTGGATACAGTTGTGTAATAGTTTCTGGTTGGAGCGATACCGATTACAATGCCTTTGTAAAGTCCAACGGACAATCCAAGAAGATACTTGCTTTTGATACCCAATGGAAAAATTCATTGAAGCTGCTGTTGGGCAGTCAATGGATGAAGTGGAAATGGAAGGGCTATTATCACGGAGCTTGGGTTCCAGGAGATCGGCAAGCCAAATTGGCGCGAGCAATGGGATTTGCTTCATCTGAAATTGCTACTGGATTTTATGTAGCGGATTTACAAGGAATTGATCATTCTTATCGTGCGGGTATTTCAAATGATTTTAAGATTGGTTTTGTTTCTCGGTTGGTCAAAGAAAAGGGTTTTCCTAAAGTGTTGGAGGGAATGAGGGGAGTCTTAAATGACAATGCCAATTGGAATGTTCACGTATGGGGAACTGGACCATTAATGGATGTTATGCCTCGACACGATCAAATTTGCTATCATGGATTTACCCAACCCAATGATTTGAAAAAAGTTTGGAGCGATTTGGATGTATTTGTTTTGGCTTCGGAGTATGAGCCTTGGGGCGTGGTTGTTCATGAAGCTGCTGGTGCAGGTCTCCCAATAATTGCTACTTCTGCAGTTGGTGCTGCGGATGCTTTTGTAGATGATGGAAAGAATGGATGGATTATTCCCGTTGGTGATTCGGCTTCAGTTTGCAGGTTGTTATTGGAATTGTATCAGATGACAATAGAGGAGCGTGAGAAGATGAGACAGATTTCTATTGAGAAATCTAAAATGATCAGTAAGAATCAATGGTGCAATACGGTTAAAAATTGGATGAACTAGTATGTGTGGAATAGCCGGAATATCAGGGATATGGAATCAAGAGAATCATTTGATTTGGTTGGAGTCCATGAAGGGTGCCATTCGTCATCGTGGCTCAGATGATGATGGTTCGATGCAGGTTGATCAGTGTAGTTTGGGTCATCAAAGATTATCCATTATTGACACCAGCAATGATGGTCATCAACCGATGTCTGATGCAAATGAAACTGTTGTCGTGGTGTACAATGGTGAGATTTATAATTTTATCGAGCTTCGTCAGCTATTAAAAGGATCCTATGATTTTAAATCGGAATCGGATACCGAAGTTCTTTTGGCTGCTTATTTGCGATGGGGGAAGGAGTTTGTTCATTATTTGAATGGAATGTTTTCTATTGCGCTTTATGACAAGAAATCAAAAGAATTGCTGCTGATTAGAGATCGATTGGGGGAGAAACCATTGTATTATTTTGAAAAGAACGGAACGCTTTTCTTTTCCTCTGAAATACGCGCATTGCTCGCCACTGGGGAAACCTCATCCGTTGTAGATCAAGATGCATTAATTCAGTATGTAACTTACCAAACGGTTTGGAATCCATTGACTATCGTTCAAGGGATTTTTTCTGTAATGCCAGGGGAAATGAGAGTGTGGAAAGAAGGTGGATGGCAGGTAATCAAGCGTTATTGGAATGTACAGGAGATTGCCTCATCTAAAGAGAGCCGAAGCAAGGATGAGGTAGTGAAAGAGGTGAGGGCGCACTTGGATAGAAGTGTCCAATGGCGCATGCGATGTGATGTTTCATTTGGTGCTTTTTTATCAGGTGGTGTTGATTCATCTGCTGTTGTGGGTTTGATGTCACAGTTTTCACAGCAACCTATTTCTACATTTTCTATTGGTTTTGAAGACAAGAAATTTGATGAGTCGGCTTATGCGCAAACCGTTGCATCCCGATACAGCACCAATCATCATCCCATTGAGCTGACTTCAAAAGACTTTTTTGATGCGGTAATTCCTGCATTGGATGCTATGGATCATCCATCCGGTGATGGTGTGAACAGTTATGTTGTCGCTAAGGTTACCCGTGAACAAGGTATAAAAATGGCTTTGTCGGGTTCTGGAGGAGATGAGGTTTTTGGTGGTTATCCCATTTTTCATCGAATCATGCAGACCCGTTCAATCAGGAAGTGGATTCCTCCGATCACATTCAATGGGCCTATTTTGGAATCTTTATTGTCAAGGCGCTGGAATAAAGTTCAAATGAATCGTCTCTTGCCCTTGCTCAGATCGAAATGGCGAACGGATGATTTGGTTTTTGCTTCAGATCGAATGATGATTGATACCAATTTGTTGAATGACTTCGTTCATTCCCAAACTCAACCTTGGTTGCCTGAGTATTATTGGAAGTCTCAGGACAGCAATCATCTGTATCAAAGTATTTCCTCTGCAGAAATGAACGCCTACATGTCGCATATTCTATTGCGTGATGCAGATCAAATGTCAATGGCACATACGTTGGAAGTTCGCCTTCCTATGATTGATCATGAACTGGTTGAATTTATTTTGGCTCTTCCAGATGAATACAAATTGGGACAGTTTGATAAACATCTGTTGATACAAGCCACAAAAGATCTTATTCCTGAATCTTCCTACAATCGGAAGAAGAAAGGTTTTGTATTTCCATGGGAAAATTGGATGAAAGGGCCTTTGCGAAGTTTTTGTGAAGAGGAACTATCAAGGTTGAAGGACTTACCCATTTTTGAAGCCCTGGGATTAGAAGAGAATTGGAACCGATTTGTTCAAGGAGACAACAAGATGCCATGGAATTATTTTTGGCATTTGGTGGTTTTATCACATTGGATTAACAAGAACAATGTCAGATTCTCCTAGGATATTGATTTTTACCGATTGGTTTACCCCGGGTTTCAAAGCAGGCGGGCCAATTCGTTCTATATACAACTTGGTGCAGCTGCTCGGCCCTCAAGCCTGGGTAGTTACGGGAGATCGAGATTTAGGTGATGACATGCCTTACGATGGAATTCAATTGAATCAATGGACAATATTTGATAACGGTGCACATGTCATGTATTGTTCACCAGATAATGCAGGTAAACAAAAGATTCGGCTTATTTGTGAGGAGTTTGTTCATGATACCTGGTACATGAACTCCATGTTTTCTTTGCGTTTCACCATTGAGCCATTGTGGTGGAATAAAAATTGGAAGGCCTCTAATAAATTGATTTTGGCGCCAAGGGGCATGCTCCATCCAGAGGCTTTGAAGATAAAGTCATTCAAAAAGAATTTGTTTTTAAGGACAATGCGTTTTTTGCATTTCTTCGATAGGGTATTGTGGCATGCGACAGGTGAGGATGAGAGAAGCTTCATTCGTCAACATTTTGGTTTGTTAGCCAAAGTTCATGTTTTGGAGAACGTTCCCACTTTGCATCCTTTCAGAAGTGATGCGCCTTCTCTCGATGAAATCCGCGTTGTAATGATTTCAAGATTGAGTGAGGAGAAGGGTGTCTTGGAAGGATTGCAATCTTGGTTTGGAATGGATGAATTAAAGAATGTACGTCTTCACATTATCGGGCCTAAGGGTGATGAAAATTATGCCAAGAAGGTGGTGGATTTGATTCAAGAACACAAAGGGTGGCAAGTTTCCTATTTGGACGCAATGTCTCCTGCAAGATGCGTGGATGAATTAAATCAAAGTCATTTTCTCTTTTCACCTACACGTGGCGAGAATTACGGACATGCAATAGCTGAGGCTTTGCTGATGGGCGTTCCCGTAATTGTAACCAATACGACACCCTGGAAAGGACTTGAAGAGAAAGGATGGGGTTGGGATTATGAATCGAGTAGTGGAGAGTTTTCATCGGTGATGAAGAAAGTTATAGCACTAAGCGAATTGGATTATCTCCGAATTGTCGATCAACTGAAGTTGAATCGTGCGGAGGAGGAAGCAAAATGGAGGGGAGATCTTTTGCAATCTTATTTATTTGAGAAACATTAACCTCCGCTTTACATTCCTTGCCGTAATATTGTAAAGTAAGAATCCCCATGAGAATTGTAGTATTATCCAGAAATCCCAAACTTTACAGTACGTCAAGACTGGTAGAGGCCGGGCAAGCCAGAGGGCATGAAGTTATCGTGCTTGATCACTTGAAGTGTAATTTGGTTATTGAGAAGAAAAACCCTAAAATCATTTACAAAGGTCAAGAGATTAAAGATGTCCAAGCAGTTATTCCAAGGATTGGGGCGTCGGTTACTTTTTATGGTACAGCTGTGGTTCGCCAATTTGAAATGATGCACATCTTTACCGCTGTAGAGTCGCAGGCTTTGGTTCGTTCACGTGACAAACTGCGCAGTATGCAGATATTATCTCGTGCGGGATTGGGTTTGCCCAAGACCATTTTTACGAATTACAGCAAAGATGTAGATCGCACTTTACAAGAAGTAGGAGGAGCACCTGTGGTGATCAAATTGCTCGAAGGAACTCAGGGATTGGGAGTTGTATTGGCTGATAACGAGAAAGCGGCGGTTTCTGTAATTGAAGCTTTCAATGGATTAAAGGCCCGTGTGATTGTTCAGGAATTTATCAAAGAAGCAAAAGGTGCGGATATCAGAGCGTTTGTTGTGGATGGTCAAGTTGTGGGGGCGATGATGAGAACAGCAAAGGAAGGTGAGTTCAGAAGTAATTTACATCGAGGTGGAACGGCCCAAGTCATTGAGCTTACTCCCGAAGAAGAAATTATGGCTATCAAAGCAGCCAATGCAATGAAGCTAGGCATAGCAGGTGTGGATATGCTGAGAAGTGATAGAGGACCTTTGATCATTGAGGTCAATTCTTCTCCTGGATTAGAAGGAATTGAAATGGCTACAGGAAAGGATATAGCAACTTCAATTATCAAGTATATCG
>JBDLUK010000158.1:0-3128 GCA_039805365.1 Bacteroidota bacterium
GCAGCCACCGTTCTTCTAGCGTCACTGTATTCATTAAGGTGGGGAAGTTTGCAAAGCAAAATCGCTGCCTGAATGGTATCCAATCTTGAGTTTACACCTACAATATCGTGGTGGTATTTCATTTTCTGGCCGTGGTTGGCTACCATTCTTAATTTCTCAGCCAGCTCATCATCGTTGGTAAAGATGGCTCCGCCATCTCCATAACATCCCAAATTCTTGGAAGGGAAGAAGCTGGTGGTTCCAATATGCCCCATGCAACCGGCTTGCTCCTTCCGGCCATCAGAAAAAGTATATTCTGCGCCTATCGCTTGGGCAGTATCTTCAATGACATACAAGTTGTGTTTTTTGGCAATATCCAAAATCTCTTCCATGTCTGCACATTGTCCATATAAATGAACGGGCACAATGGCTTTGGTTTTGGAAGTAATCGCAGCTTCTAGACATGCAGGATCCATTGTAAAAGTATCTGCTTTTACTTCGATAAATACCGGAGTTAACTGCAACAATGCTATTACCTCACAAGTCGCAACGTACGTGTAGCTTGTAGTAATTACTTCATCGCCTGGTTGAAGATCCAATGCCATCATGGCAATTTGCAAGGCATCCGTTCCATTGGCGCATGGAATCACATGTTTAACACCCAAGTGATTTTGTAAAGCCTCAGAAAATTGTTTGACTTGCGGACCTTGGATGAATGCTGTTTGCTCGATAACATCGATAATCGCGCGATCTACCTCTTCTTTTATTTTGTGGTATTGACTTTTCAAGTCAACCATTTGAATCCCTTTCATATCAATTCAGTTTTGAAATACTACGTTGGACAGCGTTGCTTAAACGCATAAAGTCCTCGGCGGTCATGGTTTTGTTCTCTTGAATCTTTTTCAAATCGCCTTGTGCTTCTCTTAAAAATTGAATCACCTCAGCCACTTGTAAATTGCGTTCAATCTTCTCGCCATCTTGATGCTGAATGGTTTGAAGACTGTTCTTGTATAGTTTTTCTAACTCTAATACTTTCATTTTTAATTCGTCTGTATCTGTGTGCTCAACAGGCACGACTGGAGCGGGTTCGTGAACGATTACTTTCTTTTCACGGTATACAATTTCCTTTTCTTTTTTGCCACCTTTCAAGAAATACAGAACAACCATAATCAAGAAAAGACCCACCATTACCCAAGTTACAAAGAACCACAGTTCTTGTTCTCCTTTGGTTTGTCCAATCAGCTCTTGATTAAAAGCATCCTTGGATTGCAACTCCATAATTTTATGCGCCAACGAATCGTTGGTAGCGGCCAATTGATTTTGTTTCTCGGCAATCTCTCTGTTTTGGATTTCCTGAATGACAGCGCGAGATGCTGCTACTTTATCAGACTTTTTATGATAGGTGTAGAATTCGATTAATTTCTTGTGGGTGCTCGCAATGATTTGACTATTGGAAGTTCTTCCCAACAAAGTTTCTACTGAATCGATAATCTTTTGGTCCCATTTTAAATTTTTAAGAATCAAAGTATCAATTTCCCATTGACTTAAAATCTCATCGGCTTTATCAGATGAGACGTCAATTATCAGTAGGTTTTTCGGCAACAATGGCGAACTGATGGTTGCTTTTTGAGCAATCCCCGAAAAGGGTAGTGCAAAAATGAATAATAGTATCAAACTTCTCATGGCGTGCGCAAGTTACTTCTTTTTTTTAATAATTCTTTAAACGCATCTTGCTCCAATGCGATGTTCTCTTTCGTTATTTCCACTGGGATATCAGGGACAATTGAGATGGGGTCGTATACCCAGCTTGCGTCGTAGTTGTATCGTATCGTGGAAATTTGCACCTGCAATTTGGAGTGATGAAGCAGTGTTCCTGTCGTGTTGCCAAATGTCCCTTTCATTCCACCCATGACCGGTTCGCCCCATATCTCACCTCGTTTTTTTTTTCTGATGGCGTGGGTAAAATCGACAGCAGCAGAGGCAGACAGTCCATTTACCCAAAGCAAAACCTTGCTTTGAAAAATGTGTTTGGGCTGTTTGAAATTTTGATGGAAATATACTGTGTCTTGCTGACCCAAAGGTTGTGATCTGAGATAAACGTAGTTGTATATGTTCTCTTGTTTTTTGAATAGTGTCAAGATTATTTTTTGAATCCAACGGTGATTGAGAATGGGGTAGCGCGTTCTGGCCAATTTGCTGGATTTAGAAATAATGTTGTGTGGAGTGTTGGCACCATTGGGATCTAAGAAAGAGTACAGATATTCCACTTCCGTGCTAAGCCCACCCGCGTTGTTGCGCAGGTCAATAACCAAAGAATCAATCTCATGTTGATGGATTTTCTTAAATGCTTTTTTAATTGTTCGGTGTTGTTTTCCAAAGCGTTTTGGAGCGAATGACGGGATGGTCAAAAAACAGATTCCTCCATCGATGTGAAATTCAGCTTCCTCTTTTTGCTTGTTCAATTCCTTCAAATAATGATCCCATTGCAGCTTGGTCATGGTGGCCACTTTCTTCTTTTGCAATTGACCTGTGCGATCAAGAAAAGTTATTTGTATCGAATCTTTGTCTTGAATAACAAAAGGTGCCAGGATAAGTGAAAACAGCGCGTCCACCATTCGGTCTTCAGAAACCCAACTATCGCCTTCTGTCATGGTAAATATGCGACTGATTTGGTCGATTTGGTCGATGGTGAAATGTTCAATGGCAATCAATTCGTCTCCAGGATCAAGTCCTGCTTTGGGAGCTTTGACTACCCAGTGATTCCTCTTGCGAATAGGTAACACGCGTCCGCCTTGGTCCAAGTGATTTCGCCAAAATGAGATATAGTTTAGCTGGGTATGGCTGTCCTGCAGCGTACCCAATAATTCAGAGATTACCCAGCCAAATGCCGGAGTACTCATGGGTTCGCATACTTGCTGATAAGCCATTGATTTGGCCTTTTCCCATGCGGAGTTTCCGCAATATGCTGTTGGATCAGGATGGGCAGCGTCAATGGTTTGTATCAACGAATCCAAATCAGCTTTCATGCCCACTGGGGACAAAAAAGTGGATGGGAATTGAGCCCAAATACAATGTGAAAAGAAAGAAAAAATTAGGATCCAAGCTCCTTTCATTCTTCTCGCTTTTTAACCATGGTTAGAATGGTAGCC
>JBDLUK010000159.1:0-9432 GCA_039805365.1 Bacteroidota bacterium
TACTGTTTTGTAAATACTTCGCATTGTTGATGTCTACTGCCTTTCTCCAAAAAACAAATCGTTTTAACGCCGAGAATACATTAGGATAATGTACGCGCAATCTCTCTTTCCAACTGTTGGCTTTAAATGATTCCTCTGATTCTTCACTCATTGTTAATCCCAATGGTGTGAAGTAACGTTCATTGGCCCATTGCTTGAACAAATTGCGGTTCCATCGAAATTCAAAATCTGTATTGTACCACAAATTCATCCATTGGCGATCCCAATATGGAAGTCGCCATTCTAACCCCATCCATTCAAAACTCCTTAATCCGCTGATTATATACTTCGAAACTTTCTGCTGTGTAAACCATCTTTCATAATGACTCATCCATTCACCCATAGTATTACAGTCCCTTATGAATAGCTGAGAAAATAGCAACTCCTCTGCTGTCTCTGAAAGATCAGTAGATTTAATAAACGACATGTGTTTGGCCTTGACCCATTGGGTTGCCACTTCCCTGTCAAATAAATCAGTCTCTCTAACACCTTGTAT
Source organism: Bacteroidota bacterium (assembly GCA_039805365.1). Taxonomy (GTDB): domain Bacteria; phylum Bacteroidota; class Bacteroidia; order Flavobacteriales_D; family Sanyastnellaceae; genus CAMCTV01. The sequence goes on from JBDLUK010000159.1 coordinate 536, forward strand.
TGTATAGCTTCCCGCCAGAAGGTCACAACAATATCCTGGCAAAGCTTTATATCCTGATTCTATGATTCCTTTCTCCTTCAGTTTAAGCAAAGCAAAAACTTCTTGTTCTTGAATCGAAAACGCTCCTTTAGATTGCTCCTTAAAGAAATTTTGTACATCTTCTTTCCAAAAGGTGGACAAGCATTCATTGTCATATTCTACAAAATGCCATTCGACACCGAGTTGCTGAGCTACGCTTTGTGCGGTCTTAACTTCAAAACTATTTTTTGATCCGTAGGTATAGGTCACAATGTTCCTCACACCCCGGTCCCAAAGACTAGCAAGCAGCAAACGTGAATCCCAACCACCGCTTAATGGTATCAGCCATTTACTGGGCTTCTTATCATTTAGAAGTCGATCCAAAACATTGTCCCAAACATTTTGAATGGTATCATCTTTCCTCTTGACTTTTAAAGCAATATTCCCATGCTGAAAACTGGTAATCGCTCCATTACTGAATAGAATTCCTTCACCCGCTAGAATCTGAAATACACCCTTGATAAGGGTTTCATTGCCCGGACAAATGGAGAAAAGTTCAAAATGAAGCGTATTTGATTTGAAAATATTTTCATCCAACTCAGACAGTTTAATGGCACTATCAGAAATGATAATCCCATCATTACTTTGCCTGTAAAACAAGGGAAAGGAACTGATGCCATCTGAAATTGCGTAGCATTTGTCTTGATCTAAAACAATTGCGGCGAAACTACCATTCCAATTCTGGAAACTATTTAAATCTACATCAACCAATACACTCCTTAGATAATCCAATGCTTTCTCACCTGATAATTCAGCACCATCGTCCAATAAAATATACCCTCTTATAAACCCGACCTCTGATTTATGCCAAGGAAAAACCTTTTGGTCATCGACTAGTATTTGGACATTCATAAGTATCTGAAAAATATTCGATAACAAATATCACCGAAAAACAATGACCTTCTTGGCGCATTGAAAAGAGACCCCCATTTGGTGTGAAAAGAATTCTTTGAATTAGGTAAATTGATAGCACTGGCCATATTCCGGAGGGTAAGTAAACGCTCCTCTTTTCTAATTCGGTTACATTCAGCGGCCCATTGATACAAATAAGCGCGATGATAATAACCACTTTGTGTTTCATGCCATGCGCTCAACTTTGAAAGAGAAACCATGGCGGTCATCGGATCAATTCGAAGAGGAACTCCTAAACATTGAATTCCAGAAGCATCAAATTTCAATTCAATCATCAATCCTTCATTCACATGGGCCCTTCCATGGTGCTCTTCAATATCAAAAACGAAATTACCCAATGAAAAAGCCAACCACTTGTTGTTTTGATGGACGATAGGTTGCGCGACATGAGGATGGTGAGCTATGACAACATCTACATCGAGACCCATTAAAAACTCCAATCTCTTCTTCTTGAAGGGAAATGGAATCCTCGAATACTCTTCACCACCATGGTATTGCATTATCACATAATCAGATTGCTGACGGGCCATATTAATTGACGCCATGAGCTCTTGATTGGACCAACTTACATTTTCTTCAATGGCGAATAGCGCTATTGTCATACCGTGAAAACATATGTAATGCGGGGATAGCGACCATTTCCCATTCTCATCTAAACCCAAAGCAACGTCACCCTGTTTTAAAATCTCTAGAACATTCTGCTTAGCAGCATCAATCCCCTCGTCCAAAATATGGTTGTTGGCCAGATTAAAAACATTTACACCGCGGTTGGACAAATATTTCAAGCTGCCTGGCGCATTGGTAACAGACTCCCCTTTCTTGCGAAAACGGTAATCACTGGTTTCAACACCTTCCAAATTGACACATACCCCTTGGGCATTTTTAAACCTTGACAAAATATCGTCGCTGAAAATTTCTTTTCCATCGCGAATGGCATTTTGAAATCTTCCTGAAATACAAGTGTCCCCAACAAAAATCAGCGTCACTTCTTGCTTTGCAACAGGTTTGTTCGCTGTCAAGCCTTGATTCTTGGAAAGCCTCCATAACCAAGCTAACATGAAAACAGAAAATATCAATCCCACCAAACTGTAAGCCTTAACAGCGGCATTGCCAGAGATGAGTAAAGCAACTCCGACAATTGCCCCCAATCGAATCACAAGTAAAATTAAATTGTAATAAAAAAACTCCTTTAACTTGTTCTCTGTACTGATTAAGCTCGAAAGAGGACTTATCCAATACAGCATATACAACCAGGGACATAACCATTGCGCCATTTCACCCGCTTCACGATAATCCTTTCCAAAAGTCCAATCAAAAATGGTAGGACCAAACAACATGACGACAACCACAACTGGTAACCCAAGAAAAAGAATGTATTTCGACCATTGACGTGTCAATGCATGAATGGGCTCCGCTTCACCTCTTTTCGATTTACTTGACTGGGCATTGAACACTTGCGTTATTGTCGCGCCTATTAATCCCAAAGGAGCGCTCAGTATCTTGTGCGCAAATGTAAATTGCCCTAGCAAATCCTCGGTTAACCAAAAAGGCAAAATCAAAAAAGGCAATTGCCGAGACAATGTATTGATATAGGAGGAAGCGACGGAGAACTTAAAAAACCTTTTGTATTCCGAAGCAACTTGTCTGGTTGAAATTTGTTCAGAATTCCAATTTAATGTCACCTTACCAATGTTCCAATTTAGCCAGAAGTAATGAGCCGCCTGTCCTGCTAACCAGCCCCAAATCAGTACACTTGAAAAATCTGACCACTGAAAAGACATAAACAACTGAACCAACAGCGAAACAAATGCCTGAATCGCTCGTCCTTTTGCCAATATTTTGTATTCTTCAGCACGATTAAAAACAACTACAGTGCTAATGATGGATCCTTCAAAAAATACACTTGCGAATAATGCGAAGATGATTCCTGCGAAATGTAATTCAGTCAATGCATTCGGAAAATATAACCCTTTCACTAAAATGAAAACTACACTCAACAATGCAATTCCCATTGTATACCTTCCGCACAATTTCCACAATGCATAAGCCTTACTATTTTCTTTTGGCAACAAAATCGCTTGCTCATATCCGCCATTTGCCATAACAGCAAACAAGGCAACAACAGCTGAAAAAACACCGAAAACAGCCCACTTGTCCGCGGTAACCCAATGAGACAATATGGGATAGGACAAAAAAGTAAAAAGCTGGGCGAGTGCACTACCCCCCAGCAATATGGAACCTTTTGAAAGTATTTCTTTGAATCGGTTATTCATTCATTACTTCCAAACGTATTCAACCATTTTGTCTCTATCGTCATTAACAAAGACCTTTATTTTCTTGGTCTGTGTCGAGCGTAATGGTTTCAAATCGTACTTTAAAGTTTCCATTTTTAATGCCCTACAGTTGTCCTTATTGGCGTTGTGCTCCAAGAATAAAGGCAATTGCGGAGGAAGGCTTTTCATGAAATTGCCATTGGTGATCATTTTAAATTCATGGGTTTTGCATCCACCCGAATATTGAACATCCACATACAAGCTATCGCCAACCACCTTCACAGCATTGATTGTAATTGCATCTCCTTGGGCCGGTCCGAAGTAATCCTTATTAACTTCAATGAAACCATCATTGCCTACTAGCATTTCCGACATCGCACCCAATCCATCTTCCTCTTTGACGATTACTTGTTTTTTGGTCTTACAAGCAAACAACGAAACCGCTACAGCGGCAGACAACATCCAGTTTTTCATATCGTTTCTTTTTCTAATTGTTTTTGTATTTGGAACATTTCATCTCTCAATCGTGCGGCATTCAAGAAATCCAATTCTCTGGCTGCTGCTTCCATTTGCTTCTTGGTTGATTGGAACAAACTCTGCAATTGATCTTTGCTGAGATACTGGTTGAGCGGATCTGCAGCTACACTCATGCCGTTGTATTCGGGTTCCACGTAAATCTTTTTAGCAGCAGTACTGATGTGATCCTTCTTCACCTGACGTGGCGTGATGCCATGTAGTTCGTTGTATTCAATCTGCTTATTTCTTCTGCGTTCTGTTTCACTCATTGTAGCTTTCATGCTATCCGTGATTTTGTCCGCATAGAAAATAACACGACCATTGATATTCCTCGCTGCTCTTCCCGCTGTTTGGGTCAAGGAGCGGTTGCTTCGCAAAAAACCTTCTTTGTCAGCGTCCATGATGGCAACCAAAGACACCTCTGGTAAATCCAGACCTTCGCGAAGCAAATTCACGCCAATCAGGACATCAAATTCGCCTTCACGCAATCCCCTTAATATTTCTATTCTGTCCAATGTTTGCACTTCGCTGTGAATGTATCTGCAACGAACGTTGATTTTATCAAAATATTTCGCGAGCTCTTCCGCCATTCGCTTGGTCAACGTGGTAACCAAAACCCTTTCTCCTGCATCGACCGTTTTTCGAATCTCTTCTAGAAGATTGTCCACTTGATTTTTGGTAGGGCGGATTTCGATGGGTGGATCCAAAAGCCCCGTTGGACGTACCACTTGATCTACCACAACGCCTTCACATTTGGTTAACTCATAATCAGCCGGTGTCGCCGAGACATAGATGACTTGGCTTTGCATGGCTTCCCATTCGTCAAATTTCAATGGTCTGTTGTCCATGGCTGAAGTCAATCGGAATCCATGTTCAACCAAATTGACTTTTCTACTTCTATCTCCGCCAAACATTGCAGAAACCTGCGATACCGTCACGTGGCTTTCATCGATTACAAACAAATAATCTTTGGGGAAATAATCCATGAGGCAGAAAGGACGTTGACCCGGCTCTCGTCTATCGAAGTATCGCGAGTAATTCTCGATTCCCGCGCAGTAGCCCAACTCCTTCATCATCTCAATGTCATAGGTAACGCGCTCCTCAAGTCGTTTGGCTTCAGTCGTTTTTCCTTCACGATTGAAAGCCTCTACCTGCCTCACCATGTCTTGCTGAATTTCCCAAATGGCGTCGTTCATCGTCTCTTTGCTCGTGACGAATAAGTTTGCCGGATAAATTCGGGTTGCATCAAAGCTCATGATTTTCTTTCCTGTCAGGGGATCGATGGAATCAATCGATTCTATTTCATTGTCCCAAAAGACTACACGAATGGCATGTTCAGCGTAAGCCAAAAAGACATCAACTGTATCACCGTTTACACGAAAAGTCCCGCGACCAAAATCGACCAAAGCCCTAGAGTACAGGGATTCCACGAGGCGATGCAAAAATCCTTGTCTGCTCATTTTCTGACCCTTTTTGAGGTCAATGACAGACTTATTGAATTCATTGGGATTTCCTATACCGTAAATGCACGAAATACTCGCCACAACAATCACATCTCTTCTACCCGACAACAGCGCTGAGGTTGCACTCAAACGCATGCGCTCAATCTCCTGATTGATTGCAAGATCTTTCTCGATGTAAGTATTGGTAACGGGTATGTAGGCCTCCGGTTGGTAATAATCGTAGTAGCTCACAAAATACTCCACAAGGTTTTCAGGGAAGAATGCCTTGAACTCAGCGTACAGCTGAGCAGCCAATGTTTTGTTGTGAGACAAGATCAAAGTAGGACGACCCGTTTGCTGGATAACATTGGCGATGGTAAAAGTTTTACCAGAGCCCGTTACACCCAACAAGGTTTGGTGTTTTTCACCTGATTCAACTCCTTTCACCAACTGAGCTATTGCAGCAGGTTGATCACCGGAAGGTTCAAAGGGAGAATGAATATTAAAGGTCATGTTCCAAAATTACTCATTTTAACAAGTAAGCCGTTACAGCAAAATAGAAATTACGCGTTGGGGCTGGATTGTAATAGCGCGCGTTACTATCGTTCCATTGCCAAAATGAAGTATATGAGGTATTGAACAAATTGTTTACACCCACTTCCCATTTCCATTTCATCGTTTCACCATTGGTGACTTGTGACAATTTTACATTGGTCAAATTGTAAGCATGAGAATACACTGAATTGTCATTGTTCAATGGCATTTGATCCACCCAATAATTGGAAAGGTCTATCAACCATTTTTCATTGTATTGGTATTGGATCACGCCAGAAGCGGCATGCAGGGCATTTCCAGCAATTCGATTCCCATTCCAATTTTTGTCCGCTCCAGCATACTCTGTCCAATTGTAATCGGCTTTGTGACCAGACAAGGAAATATCCCAAACATGTTTTTCAAATTCCCATTTCTTACCGATTTTCAATTCCCATCCTTTCAATATTCCTGATGCATTGTTGACATAACTCAATGGGGATTCGGTTTGGATAGATACGGGTACGATCAGATTGGTCATTTGTTGGTTGTAATGGGTTACCTCACCTTCAAATCCGCCCCACTCCCACTTGGCACCCCATTCCAATTGGCGTCCACGTTCTGGACTTAAAGCGGAATTGTATCTGTTGTTTTGAAAATCAACTTGCTCAAAAGCATTGGGATTGCTAAACCCAGTAGAACTAGATGCATAAAAAGAAAGCCATGACAAAGGGCTATAGGATATGGCCCAACGAGGCGTGATGCCCGGATTCCATTTGATTTCGCCCGAATCTTCTTGGGTTCCATACTTGCCATTCACTTCTGCATTTGTTCTGTGTTGGGCTGCTCCCACTTGCACCACCCAATTGTCTTTCCATCTCCATTGGCTATTGAGGTAATAGAAATATTGCCAATAGTGAACATTGAAATCATACTTCGCACTACCGGGATTGCCTAATACATTGACGTATTCATTGATGTGATAATCTTCCCACTGGCTCTCTCCACCAGCGCTTAGTTCCCATGAAAACACTTTGTTTTCCATAACAACTTGATTCAAACGAAATAATGCGGATGACCCTGAACTTCTCTCGTCTTTGTATCCTTGGTTCATTGGAGAAGTTCCGTAAGGATTGACTTTGTAAATACCATTGACAGCTGCGCGCCACGTCAAAGAGAATTTGTTCCAAGTTCTGTTTTGTCCTGTACCGTACATCCAGCGATGGCGGTACAATGATGCGTTATTGTTGACAGAATATGGTCGAGCTTGACGTGGATTTACATCCAATTCTTGTTGATTGAGGCTTCCTGGCAATTGCCATCCCCCTTGATACCATTGAAATACCGAAATATTTTCTGCTTTAAATTTCCCATTGAATCGCCATGATAGCAAAGGTGCTTTGATAGTCTTTCTCAGAACAACCATCACCTGCTTTCGAGCATTGGCTTCTTGCTCACGATAGCCGTGTGTTCCCGATTGCGATGCATAAATGTTGATTTGACGATCTATTTGAGCAAAACGAAAACTAAACAATGCGGGTATTGCTGTTGATACTGTAAAGTGTTGTTGAAAGGTACCCCACTGCCCTACCAATTGTTTGACCTTTACAAAGCTCAGCTTTGGGACATTCAAACTTTTCATTTGAATAACACCACCTGTGGAATTTCCGTATTGCACACTTGAAGGCCCTTTGATGATATCGACGGAATGAATCCAATTGGGATCTATAACTTCTATCGGCGTCGTTCCATCTGGCGAGGTAAGAACAAAATCTTCCCAATACATTCGAACATTACGAACACCAAATGCCGATCTAAACATGGATCCTCTGATATTCAATCTCGGACTTCCTCCATTGCCTCTTGATTCGAAATAAACTCCTGGTACTGTATTTAATGCATTTTGAAAAGATGTATGATCGGACAATCCAATTTTGGAAACGGATAAAGTTTGAATTGCGCTTGGTTGTCTCAAACTTTTCAAAGTAAAAGAAAATGCACTCACTTCCAAAGTTGGCGCAGTCCTTTGAATGATCGTATCGGCATCGGTTACTTGTGCTGATGTTGATACTGAAAAAAAGAAAAAGCCTTGACATAAAATCAAGGCCTTTTTCAAAATGTCTTTCGTCATGTGGTGCATTAGTTCACTACAAAAGTTTTTGTAATTGTTCCCATTGCGTTTGATGCACGCATGAAATATTGACCCTTGCTCCAACCTTCTGTTTGAATCACATTCAAAGATTGATTGAAAATACCCGATGCCACTTTTTGGCCATTGAATGCAAAGATTTCATAAGGTGCATTCACCAATAGAGGTGTGACTTCCAAATTCAAATTGTCCGCTGTGGGATTGGGATATACTTTGACATCTTGGCGATTCTTGTATACTGGAGTAGCCGTTGGTTGATAAGCCAAATTGCGAAACTCTTTGATAATGTTTGGACCTGAACCTGGATAGTTCACACCATTCAATGCCATATACAAAGCACCTGTATGGGGATTCACGCACAAGTCGCGAATACGCTGATTGAAAGATTGAAAATAAGTATCTTGGCTATCTACACATGTTGCTGAAAGTCCATCTGCAGATAAATGGACAACTGATAAACGCTCATAGTTGGAATTCAGTCCACCCAAAACAGCCATCAAAATGGTGTTCTGCCATTCTGGAATAGCAGGATGTGTGTAATATTCCAATCCGTTTACGGCACGACAAGGCGACCATTCCATCAAAGGTTCACGAACATTGTTTGCCGTGCAATAGGTTTGCTCAGAAGCTGTGTTACAAGCACCTTGAACTGTAGGCCAACCATAGTTGCGGTTCGGCTCAACTAGATTTAATTCGTCGCTGTTGTTTTGACCATGTTCGCTTTCATAGATCAATCCATTTGGACCTACGCATAGACCCTGACCATTGCGGTGTCCATAGCTATATACATATGAAGCAGGATTGGGGTTGTCGCTTGGGATAGATCCATCCAAATTCACACGAAGAATTTTCCCGTTTAACGAGGTCATATCTTGACTGCTCACTCCACCGTCTCCGGTATCACCTGTGGTCATCATTATTTTTTGATCCGGTGTAATCAATAAACGAGAACCGTTGTGTATGGCATTTCCACCAATGGCATCAATCAAAATACTT
>JBDLUK010000160.1:0-5408 GCA_039805365.1 Bacteroidota bacterium
TCAATATTTGAAGTGGATGACATTGGGGATCTCTCAGAAATACTGACTCAATTTTGAATTTTAGGTGTAAATTGTTTTTCATAACAATATTAATGATTTAAATTGGCTTATGAATTTTCAAACAAACACAGGTGAAGTGATTACACTTCAAGAAGCATCAGAAATGACAAAAAGATTTAGAGAATCAACATGGAATACAGGCACAATAGCATTGGCGGCTGGAGGAGATTTGGTCTCTCAGATTTTAAGTCAAACCGGGTGCAAAGGCGTACGAATGTATTTTGCTTTGGATGCAGATAACCAAATTCAATTGGTTATGGTGGGTGTTGACGAAAATGGGGATGATATGTATGAAGGAGTATTGGTGGATCGATTTCGTGGTTGTCCTCCAACATGCCCTTCCAAAAATCCATTGAATGACATTGGATGATGCACTTGTTGTGGTTGCTTTTTTACACCTCATTCCCATCTTCGTTTTTGGGTTGTATGGCAATAGGGGTGGCAAGATCGATCGCCTTGTGGTGCTTTTAGTAATGGGATCTTTCGGAGGAGATGTTATAGCCACGATTGTTGCTCAATACAATTGGAATACAACCCTTGTTAACGTGGCCTACTCTCTGTTGGAATATTATTGTTTTTATCGGTTGATAATCAGAATGACAGAAAAGAAAGGAGTGGTCGCTCGTATGAGTAGGTATTGTCTTTGGGCATTGCTCTTATTGGCGCCGATCGTCTTGTGGATGGGCGGTGAGCACAAGTCCATTGCAATATTCTGGATGATTGAAAATGCCATGATTGTGCTCCTTTCGGTTTATCTTCTGTTTCGAATTTCGGGGTTGGAAAATGAAACACAAATTGAATTTAATGCCTTCCGAATTCTCTTGATTTACTTCTGCTATACGTCTATTTTCTTCATCCCTTCCATTGCTTATATTTTTGTTGAGTCATACTCAAAAAGCAAAAAATGGGTTGAAACGTATTGGATTTTTGCAATGGCAGCCAATTTGACCCGGGATGTTTTGTTTTCGATTTACTTCATGTCACCTAAAAGCATAGGAAATGGAACCAGATGAAATTTTGATATTGACCAGTGTCATTGTATCCATATACACCATTTTGATGGTGTGCGTTTTTTTTATTTTGTTCAAAAGGAAAGTAATCCAGAATCAACAAGCCTTGGAATTTCAGCAGAATCTCCAAAAGACCATTGTGGCTACTCAGGAGGCTGAACGAGAGGAATTGTCCAACAACCTACATGACGATTTGGGTCCGCAATTGGGATTAATCTCTCGGCAAATCGGCGACTTGAATCTGCAGATGCCAGCAGTTGACAACGATGCCAATATTCAAAAGTTGGAGGAGGTCAGGGAAAACATCAAAAGACTTTTGGAGGATGTCAAGCATTATTCAAATTTATTGTTCCCCAATCAACTCAAATACCTTGGACTATCAGGAGCTTTGGAATCGATGTTTCAAAATCTAAGCAAGGAAATCACCGCTTCGTTTCATGGTGACGTTCGGTTAAATGAACTGCCCTTTGATGCGTCATTATCCATGTATCGAATTTGCGCTGAGGTATTGAATAACATCGTCACACATAGTCAACCCAAACAAATAGATTTCATGGTAGATGTTGAAGATAAAAAGTTGGTTTTGGAATTCAATCATGATGGAATTCCATACGAGCAAGAAGCGTTTTTACGAAATACAAAGGCGCATGTTGGCAAAGGAAGTGCCTCCATTTTTGGTCGCGTGAACATGCTGGGTGGGGAAATTTATTTTGGGACAATGCCCATGAATCTTGTGCAGGTTAAGATTAAAATCCCCTTTCATGATGTTAGAAATTAAAATTGCGATAATCGATGATCATACTTTGATCAGAGAAGGATTGAAGAATGTATTTAAAAACAATCTAGATCCCGTATTTTCCATTGTAGGCGAATTTGAAAATGGCGAAGATTTTTTGTCATTCATGAAAAACGGATCGGCTTGCGATGTAGCGATTATGGATCTTCATATGCCAGGGAAAGGCGGATTGGTGACATTGCAATTGATGACGCAATTGGGGTTGGGGATTCGTTCGGTTGTGTTGTCCATGGGTATAAATGAGTATGTCCAAGAAGTTTTAATCAAGAATCATGTATTTGCTTTTTTACCCAAGGAAAGTGCTACGGAAGAGTTGATCAAAGCTGTGGTTTCGGCTTATTATGGTGAGATGTATTTTAATGAAACCTTTACGCAGGAGTTGTATGTCAGTTTAAAGAGTCAGAGAAAGGCCCGGTTGAATTTGACATTGCAGGAGATCAAGATCTTGGAGTTGGTGGTGCTTGGAAAAAGCAACAAGGAAATTTCTGAGCTTTTATTTATCAGTCCCCATACGGTGAAGACCCACCGCGAGCGCGCATTGAAGAAGACCAATACCCACAACGTAATGGAGCTGTACAAGTATGCAATAGACAATGGGATCATTCAATCCCCTGCATAAATTATTGCCGTGTAGGTATATCTGCGTATTCTTTGAGTGAAAGCTTCATGTAGTTTTGATTTGTTGTAGTTTAGAGAAACAAATGATGCGATGTTTTTTGATGGGTACATGGTTCAACTGGAAATGTTCAATCGCCCAGTGGGGACTCAAAAATTAAGTGTCATTAAATAATTTAGGAAATGAAAAAAATACTTGTATTCATTTGCGCATTAATTTTCAGTGCACTGAAAGGCAATGCGCAGTCTCAAGACATACTTTGGCAAAATAGTTTTTACATTAACGCTAATGATGAACCTTCCGAGGCGGCCGGGTCAGATCCCATGTATGTAAAGCATTCTGTTTTCGATTCTGCAGATTCTTCTTTGATTTTGGTAGGAGGCAGACAAACTACATCCGAATTTAGTTATTTGGTCATCCAGAAAATAGATAAATCCGGTAACACAATTGCATTTAATACCATAAAAGGAGATGCAGGAAATTGTTGGGGTAATCGAATAGTATCTGATGGTGAGACAGGTTATTGGATTGCAGGGGTTACGTCTGCTGTGGGTGGGGATGTAATAGGTGAGAATGGTGATTTAGATATTTGGTTTGTTCATATAGATGAAAATTTAAATATGATAGATCAAATTCGTTTTGAAGATGAATTTATTCAAGGGCTTGAAATGCAATTTATTCGAACGGCAGATAGTGGTTATTTGCTAGCCCATACTTTTAAAAGGGATTCCATACAATGCTCTCCATTTCTGGATGTTCAAGTGATCAAATTTGACAGTCAATTTAATGTGGAATGGGAGATAGAAAAAGGTGATCACTTTTTAGTTGACGAAAAGGATGAGGATTTAATCAAAGATGTTATTCAATTGGCAGATTCAGGATATTTATTTGTTGGAATGACAAATAGCGATGATTCTATCGTGGAAAACAATGTTGAACGTATTTGGACATTTAAGTTAGGTTTTGATGGCTCAACAGAATGGGAGAAAATCTATGAAGGGCTGGGGCAAGGAGTTGGTTATAAAGCCAGTATTTTACCCAATGATAATGTTGTTCTGAGCGGTTATTCAAACTGTTTTAATTGCGATCCACAATCAGAAGTTGGAGGAGTTGTTTTGGAAATTGATTCTTTAGGTAATCTTATCCGTAGTCAACTCTATGGAGGTTCATATCCTGATGCTTTTTATCAATTACAAATACTTCCGAATGGACACTTATTGCTGGCAGGGTTTACTAGTTCTGATGATGGGGATTTAATTTCGACTGTAAGTAAAGGTGGACCATTTGATATTTGGGTGTTGGAACTGTTCGATAATTGGGAAATTTATAGACAATGGCGTTTGGGAGGGGATCAGTATGATTACCCGATAAATATGCATACATTGGATAATGATAGTTATATTTTAATCAATACAACAAATTCGAATTCGACTTGGAACGGAGATGTCCTCAATAACCCCAATGAGAACACTATTTTTTGGACGATTAAAATAGGAAAAAGGGTTGAGGATGCAATGGGTGTGGAAGAACAAAAATTGAATCTGGTGCTTTATCCCAACCCTACCTTAGATGTCGTTCACGTAAAGGTTCCATTCTCTCTGATGGGCGCAAAATACAACGTGTACAATGCAAATGGACAACGGATAATGTCTTCTGTATTTACCTCAACAGACTCATTAATCGATTTATCCAACCTATCTTCCGGCACCTACATCGTTTCCGTTCCACAATGGGGTTGGTCCAAATCAATTTTAAAAGGAAAATAATGTTTACTCCCTGGTTCGAGCCCAGGTGGGCGCACAAAAAAAGGTAGCATCGCTACCTTTTTTTATTGCTGCTTGGATCGATAATCTTCGCCTATGCCTTTGCCATTCAAAATGTCAGGAATAGCCTTTTGTATGCGACTGATTTTGGTCGCCGATTGTTTGGGCTGTGAAAAGTGCATCAAGTAAGCTCGCTTTCTGCCAGGTGTTAAGGCATTGAAGGCTTTTTCTACTTCTGGCAATTCTGCAAATATGTCCAACAATTCTTGGGGATGTTCGATTTCCTTATTGGCTTTGGGAACAAATTTTACACCCGCTCGCTCGGCTTCGATGGCTTGAAAAATGTACGATTGGACGTGTGCTAAATTTTTAGTGATTTGACCAACATCTGTGAATCGCATCTGCCTCCCGGATTGGGTGTGCTCGCCGGGTTGGGTCAGCAATTGCTCACTGTCTTCTATCAAGGCGCCATTGAAAAAATTCAAAGCGCAATATTCTTTGAAAGGGGCTAAAATCAAAATGTTCCTGCCGTTATCGGTGTAACAGGGCTGCCCCCATTTCACTTCCTCTTGTAACCCTGTATTCAATAAAATATCTCTCAACATGGCCAATTCTTTATCCCATTTGTGCACCTTGCATTGAGGTGTATCATGCCATTTGCAGCGACCACAGCCTTCGGCCAATATTAAATCTACTTGTGGATTCATGTTTGTTTTTTCTGTGACCAATTTACTTCATCCATGCATTCTCCAAACTTTATACTTTGATACCTCAGCAAAATCTGCGACCTTTCGGAAAATTTCTGTCAATGGAAAACTTACAATCTATCCAAATCGAAGTCGATGCGTCATTCTTGTATGCACTGCTAGCTGATAACGAACAAGATCCGCATGTATCAAAGGTTTTTCGTGAGATGAGTGAAATTGAAATGGGCCATGCCAAGGCTTTTCTCAAAAGCAAGGGATTGGAAGAGTCTCAGATGCCGGTTCCTTCGCGTCGTGCAAGGGTTTTACGTTGGATAGGAAAGGTATTTGGATACGATTATGTTTTAGGGGCACTCCTGCATACCGAAAAGGGGTTGTCATCAGGCATTATTGCTGCACGCAAAAAACAAAACCAGCAAAACTCTATTTCGGATACAGCCCACGTTTCGATACTTAGAA
>JBDLUK010000161.1:0-13682 GCA_039805365.1 Bacteroidota bacterium
TCATTCCAAGTTACATTCCACCAACCACTTTCACTTGGCAAACCTAAAACAAGACCTGGATCTTCATCTACAACCCATGAAGCTGGCTCAACGACATAATTGTATGAACTTGGTGAGACTAGTAATTCAACCATTTGTCCTGAAATTACGGGAGAATTAGATAAGGAAAGGGATACATCCTCCTGACTCAATTGCGAAACCCCAATCTCAATGGAGTCAATTCGAAAACAATCTGCCAAACTTGAGGTTACATAAAACATATCCGTTTCACTCACTACCACCGAAACAGTTGGAGAATTCAAGTCTGAAATAATCTGAGCATTGGGAGACCAAATGTACTGAATAGCAGAAATAGGGTTTTGAATGCCAATCTCCAATGTGTCACCTCCGCAAGCCCAATCATCTAACAATAAATTGGAAGGAACCGAGAATAATTCCCAATGCATACTGTCAATGGCTTGGCAAAAATTGTTTTGAGCAATGGCGAAGAATGTTCCGCTCTGTAAAAGATTCCAATTGAGCGAAGCGCCTTGTCCAACGGCCGCGGTATTCATATCCTCCCAATACCAGACGACCTGATTTGCATCGTTCAAAACATTGGGTTCGATGAACACATTTTCTGGTGAACACAAAGCAGAATCATTGGGCAAATCAATTTCAACATGAACCACATCTATTGGAAATCTGATGGTGTCTGTGCACAAAGCTCCTTTCACGGTTAGCGTGAGTACTTCATCAGTTGTTCCAAAAAACTCTGTCTGATAAAGACTATCTATTCCGATACCAACACCTGTCCACTGGTAATTAACATTGGACTGCGCTGAATCCAATCCTATCCACATAGAATCGCCCCAACATATTGTAGTTACATCTGAAGTGGTTACTTCAGGGCCATGAATTTGAATCCAATGTCCGGATGAATCGCCCACATTGCATGTTGAAGAATCAATACCCAATGCCTGAATAAAGTATACTCCGGCAGAATCAAAGACATGGACAAAAGAACTGGACTCTCCCAAAACATTGCCCGCTTGATCGGTCCAATTCCATTGATCTACATTTTGAAAATTGGCCTCAAACAAAACCTCTTCGCCTATACATGCTTCGTATGGGAAAATAGGTTGCACATAGGTAAGAGGCAATTCAAAATCAAATTTAAAGACTCCGTTGTTGCAATTGTTCGAAGCATTTATTGCAGAAACAGCATTTGCAGGATATATGGGAAAATCATCATGATTGCCACACCCGGCGCACACGCTCTGATAAATAATTCCTTTGCGATCAAATCTACTTGTGCCACCATCCACATGCTCTGCGGAAGTTCCTCCACCATAATAGGTGCCGTAAATGGATTGTGAAAAATCATCCGCCAAAAGCAACAAATAAAAATCACTTCCTGTTGTTGTGGTTTGAAATGCATCAGGTGAAATCCACATATTCAGGGTATTTCCAGTTTGCGCATTGGACCCTTGATTCACAGCACCACCCCACCCCGATAAATAAATTTGACCACAAACATCCACCAAGAATGCGGCTGGTGACAAATTGGGTACACCACTTCCCGATCCAAAAACGGTGCTATGAACAATGCCTGAAAGATCTGGATTCCATTGCGAAACAACCATCCCACTATTGGGTTGTGACCAACCAGCATCGATTACCCAAGTATTGCCATTGGCCGTCGATTGACCATACAGAAAGGGATGACCCGCTCCATCTACCTCAATAAAATACCATTGCTCATACGCCAAGCTTCCCCAGTATGAAGCATTGCTCCATTGTCCTTGTTCGTTAATTTTCGCAACCCAGCCATCACCAGATCCCCCGCCAAAAACGGATTGAAATGCATTTGATGATATTGAAAGGTCACTGCTCTGTGTGCCGCCGCACAACCATACTTCCCCGTTACTAATCGCAACACTACAACCCGATTCATCCTCACTCCCTCCCCATTTTTGTGCATATTGCAACGACCAATCCGCGTTGATTTTCAAGACAAAAGCATCTTGCATACCTCCACCAGTTGATGTTGCATTCACCAATGGAAAATCAGCGCTCTGGGTTGTGCCCACAACATAGATATTACCCTGAGCATCGATATCAATCTCGCCTCTGAATTCGTCTGCATAATTGAATTTCAATCCACCTGCTGTATTTACGCCATCGTTACCCTGCCCACCGTAATAGGTAGACATGACCAATGCATTTCCGCTTGGATTAAGTTGTGATAAAACGATGTCGCATCCATTGGGATAAGTAGTTCCCACTCCTTGTGGAGTAAAGGCCACACCCCCATTAAATGTATTGTCCCATGCATTCGAAGAACAAGGAAAATTGGATGAGCCCGTAGAGCCATACATCAACAACTCATTATTTGAATTGACCACCAAAGAATGTGGAAGATCATCTCCCAGTCCACCAATGAAAGTAGACCATACCATGTAGGTTCCGCTGATATCATACTTGGACAAAGCGATATCCGTACCGGGCAAAGTGAAACTGCCATCGCCACCACCCCAAGTGGTTTGATAGGCGCCCAACGTGGTGGGATAACCTTGTCCAAATGCTGATGACCCCGAATACAAATAGCCCTCTTGGTCATAGGTTGCTGTGTATCCAAAATTGTCTGAAGTACTTCCACTGTAGGTTGAAAAAATAAGTTGAGGGTCAATCACCCATGCGTCCTTGATGATTGAATTTACCTGCCACCCTGCTACATTTCCATTTTGAATCAAGGAAACATTTTTTGTTTGATCGATGCGTTTATTGGACTTATTGATACTCCAAGCCTTGGGCATCCATTCTTTGAAATCTCCCAAGGCAGTTTGAATGGTCAATTGATTTTTGGTAATGCTGACATCATCTACTCCCAAATACTTCCATTGGATATTTTCCAAATTCGCACCTGCCTGCAAATGCCATTCAGTTTTGATTTGTCCGTTAGCGATGGTCCATTTCAAATCGATTCCAGGAAAAATATTCATGAGCAGAATTTCTTGAAATGAAGCGCAGTTGCTTCCCCAATTTTCAGGACTGTTGCCTAAAAAATAGTTGTAACGCGTGGGCAAAGGATCTGTCGCCAAAACTTTCACATTCGGATTGGAGGAAATCCACTTGACATGAAATACGTGTCCCTTGATTCGAATGTCATTGGGTTGCGGTAAGAAATCCGGTTGAGCGTGATGCAATCCTTTTAGATCAAAGAGATGAACACGGTATCCAGTTTTTTCAATAAAAATTTGCGCTTGTTCTGTGCCTACCGAAAAAAGAACCTGACTAGGCCATTGGCCTTTGTTCTCAATAAATCCAATACCCTGAACTTCTTTGATCAGCATGATTCCCAAGAAGAACAATAGGAATTTGAATTTATTCATAACACGAATATAATTCTTATCTCTGCGAATAAGTGACGTGCATTCGCTTTAAAAATGCAACCATCAAAAATAAATTGGCCCAGCCAATTCCACCTTGTTCGTCAAATACTCTGCTGATTTGTTTTCCGACGATATCAGGGGAATTCAATGCAAAAGGTACAAAAGCCAATAATATCAATAATGTATCCCAACCCCACATTTCATCCTTTCTATAGGACGTGATCCAAAAAACAAACAGTGGAATGGAAAATAAAAAGTGCTCAGTATCGGTATGTGTGATAGACGGCACTGCGGCAATGGCCCAGAGGTAAGCATAGGTCAATGGCCATTGACCTGGTAAAAACTTTTTGTAGATATACCCGATAAAAATTCCTCCCATTCCTGCCAAGACCAACAAAATCATTTCCATCTTCAACCTTGCAAAGCCCATAGCCTGCAAACAACCATTGAAAATTCCATATAGTGTATTGGGACTGTCGTACAAATGAACATTGTGCATTTGCATAGTAGACCACCACTCACCCAAAAGACCCCAACCCGCCCAAGGTGCAACAAGTATAGCTGGAGTGAGCAACAGAACAACAATGAAATAAACCATGTATTTCAGCCATTGCCATTGCTTCAATAGCGCCAACAACGGAATCAAAACAACAAAGTGTGGTTTGAACAAAACAACTATCGCCAATAAAAATCCAGCCCACTTCCATTTCTGCGATTTGTAATTTTTCCAAGCCCAAAATAGCAATGTCAACAAAAGGAAATTGACATTACCTAAAAAGAGTTCACGCTCAAGGTGATCACCAAAAAACAACAGCGTCAATAGAAATGTAGTACCAATGGTCCATTTGGGATTGGGCTTTCGCATTTGATCATTCCAAGAAAAAATGGCCTTGATCATCAATCCCAACAATCCAAAATAATAGATGGATTGGGCGATGAAATATGGAAGTATGGCAAGCGGAATAAATGGAATTACAGCAAATGGAGAGTA
The DNA here is from genome assembly GCA_039805365.1 of Bacteroidota bacterium. Taxonomy (GTDB): domain Bacteria; phylum Bacteroidota; class Bacteroidia; order Flavobacteriales_D; family Sanyastnellaceae; genus CAMCTV01. Next base: position 4,366 of record JBDLUK010000161.1, read on the forward strand.
CTTGTAAAATCCACTGGATAAGCCAAAAGCTTTTCCATAAATCGGCTCACCATGAATAAAAGATTCCGCCGCGGAGTAATAGACCTTGAAATCCCACATATTGAATCGATGATTCACGATCATCAAAATCCAATAGGCTATTCCGGCTATCCAAGGAATTCTTTTACTCCAGGCAGAAGACATCTTTTCTTATTTCAATTTATCATGAAACTTCTTCTTGAACTTCTCCATTTTAGGGGTAATCACCATCGAGCAATAAGGCTGATCGGTGTTCAAGTTGTAGTAATTATCATGGTAATCTTCTGCCGGATAAAACACTTCAAATGCAGTTACCTCGGTCACAATTGGGTTTGACCAGGTGTGTGTTTCCTTAGCTGCTTCTATTGCTTTTGTGGCGATTTCTTTTTGCTCTTGGTTGTGGTAATAAATTGCCGAGCGATATTGGGTTCCCATATCATTGCCTTGGCGATTCAACTGGGTTGGATCATGCACGGTGAAAAAAACCTCAATCAAATCAGCATAGGAAATCACCTTAGGATCAAAGGTCACTTGCACGACTTCTGCATGCCCCGTGGTTCCATTGCATACTTCCTTGTAGCTAGGATTTTTGACATGACCGCCACTGTATCCGCTTTTTGCAAGAGACACTCCTTTCAGCTGCATAAACGCCGCTTCTACACACCAAAAACACCCGGCACCAAACGTGGCCATTTCCATTTCACTGTTGCTCATAGTAATTTGTTTTTCACTTTGATTAATTTTTTCAATGGTTTGACTTGGTCCACAAGAAACGATTCCCATGAATACACCTACCAACCATCCATTCAATTTTAATCTCATCGTTTAAATTTTAAATCTTAAAAATCCAACAGCCATGGAGACGGTTGGTTCATTTTGCGAAAAATAAGTGATGATATCACGAGAAGCAATTCCCCACTCGTATACGCCATTCAAGCTTGATTTGGTCAAACCGGCTGTGATTCGGGGTGTATTGTAATTTCCACCTTTTACAACTCCACCAGATATTCTGAAATTGAAAGGAAGTTTAACCTCTGCACCCATGCTGATCATTCCTTTTTGTAAATTGCTCACCTCTCTGTTCAATGGAGCAACCGCATCAATCCCAACTTTCACTACGTCCAAAATCATCACCGCAGCGCCTGCACGCATTGTTGCTGGCATTTTGGTGCGAAAACTTGATACTCCGTTCCATTTCAACATATCACTTCCCAAAGAAAGTTGACTCAAATTATTTACCAAATTAACGTCTTGCATGCCATTATAGGACAAGGTGTTCAACGTGTCATTTGAAAATTGATAAACATTTGTATTCCAAGTCATGCCGCCAATATCAGTAACTGCAGCAGAAGCAAAGAATGTGTCTTTGACTTTTAAGGTAACACCAAGATCAACAGCCATTCCTCTTCCAACCGGATCCATTTTACTCAACTTGGGAGTGAAGCTCATACTCGTGGGATTGGACAAACTGTCTTTCTCAATTTCAAACATTGGACTAAATGCTGCAAATGCTTGTGTCGTATTATTCTCTGCAACGATAGACATCATGGCTTGTCCGCGCAACAATTTTACCCCGACACCGCCATACAATGACCAATCGTCAGTTTCTACAATCGGACGAGAATAGTTAAAATTGAATTCACGAATCCAAGAGAAATTAATTTTTGTTCCTTGTAGAATGGAGTTAACACTTGAATTAGACAAATTGCTAATTCCTTGAATTACCATGGCCAATGTGTCTGGATTGATATCCGGTGAATTGGGAATGGTATCGTAATTTCCATTGGCTGTTTCAATGATCAAATCACTGAACATGGAGGCGGTACTGCCTAACCAAATCAATTCCGCAACTTCAGGTCCCATCTTAGAATACATGTCCATACGATCACGCATTGAAAAACCAACTGCTCCTAACTTACCCAAATTCATGGAAGCTCCAACGAGCATGAAATCCATATCTAGCGCATTGGTTTGCTGTGCAAACTGTCGAGCATACATCAATTGTTGATCACGGTTGATGGCATTGAAACCACTTTGAAAAATATTCTGAACCAATTCCTTCTTGGTCAGAACTCCGCTATTTAATGAAAATGCGCCTTCGCCCAAACCCAAAGCAAATCGCTTGCTTTTGTCATTGTATTTGACAGCCGTGTTTGCAGGGTTGATTCCCAAGCATTGATAGTCCGATGCAAATACTGTCCCCAATCCATGTCCGGTAATGGTAAAAGAAGAGAACTCTCCTTGTGCTTTCATTTGATGGCCTAACGTCGTGGCTAAAATGAATGCTAAAATTAATTTGAGGTTTTTCATTGATCGATTTTTTCGCTATACAAATATCGCTTTTGTGAAGATTCAAATGGCCGATAAATGTAAAAAATCTGATGATCTCTAATTCTTATTCTATCAACGTAAGAGTGGGTTAATTCCAAAACCTTTTTTTGACTGCTATTTCTCAAATCTATTTCAAATAAAGTCACCTTGCCCGATTTCAAATAAGCTGTATAAATGCGGTCATTGGATGAATCCTTCCAGATCTTACCCAACCATTTGCCCTTTCCCTTTAATTGATGATATTCTATTTTTCTCTCATCTAATAGCTCTCCCTTTTTATTATATCGAAACGACTTGCCGTGTACATGATCCAAAATCGTGATGGTATCTCCGAGTATGAGCAATGGTGCATTGATTTCTGTATGATAATGACTTTGGGGAAAGCCTCTCATATAAGCAGCGATAATCTCTTTGTCGACACCAGTATCCAATTGAAATTGGTAGGCCTCTACTTTTTCTTTTGGCCCCAAGTATTTGAATTCGCTCCTGAAAAGTTCCATTTCCTTTTCATCTTCCAAATGATGAATACTCATCCATTTGCTTTCATTGGCGATATAATAATCAAAAGCAGGATAAGAGGCCTGGAAATCGGACATTACAAAATCGGCATTCCCAAGAGTATCTACCACCGGCATGATCTCTCGCTTCATTATAGAATCAGGAACAATAAACAGTTGATCTTCACGAAGCATATAATATTGTTGATGTCCTTTTACAATTGTTGCGCCCGGAAACTTATCGTAAAAACCCTCAGCCAAACCGGGTACGGGATACATTCTGTATTCCTTATGATTCTGAATCGAATCCACTTTGATTCTTAAAATTTTCACACCATTGAAGAGTGTTCGCTTGGCATCCTCTTGTCTTTTCCATCTCTCCTCGCTATCATAGATCATCATGACCAAATCGCCATTTTCATCCCAAACAAAGTCGCCCACATTCCAAACATCTGATCCAAATACAACTTCAGGTCCCTCAACAATTTCCAAAGGAACCAAATCCTTTGTATTTTCTAACAACATGATATCCTTGGGCAAATCCTTCCTAGGACCTACAAATCGCCAATTGGAAAACCCTGTCATAATAACTTGTACCTGAATCTGCTCTGTTCCTGATCGATAATCCTGAATAGAAAACTCCCCTTTCTCGTTGGTAAAGGAAGAACGACCATTTTCAAGCACTACCCACGCCCCTTGTATTGGCTGAAAACGTTTTTCATCCAATACACGTCCACTGATTTGTCCCCAAAGAACTTGAGAACAAAATAACAAAACCCAACTTGCTATGCATCTCTTCATATTGGAATGATGCAAAAACAGTTGGGTTTTCATACTTCTAGATCACAAAAGTGATCACCAATAAATCGAAACTATACGATTCGGCAATTCCAATGGTGATTGTCTTGCTCCAATCCTCTTTTCAAACGATCAAAGTAAACACCAATTTTATTTGCAAAATCCCATGTTGCGCACTCTGTCAAATTGTATTCTACGCCTTGGTACAAAATAGTTCTAATGGGCGCAATGGTAGCTGCGGTGCCTGCACCAAAAGCTTCATCCAATTTGTTTTCACGCAATAAATCAATCAATTCAAAAACTGAAATCTTTCGCTCTTCCACATTGTATCCCCAATCGCGAGCTACTTGCAATACACTATCACGTGTTACACCATCCAAAATAGAATCGCTCAATTCAGGTGTGAAAATGGTGTTCCCGGAACGGAACATAACGTTCATCGTTCCGCTCTCCTCGAGATATTCATGGGTCTGGGCATCCGTCCAAAGAATGGCGTTGTATCCATCATCCTGAGCAGTCTTCGTTGGCCACAATGCTGCACCATAGTTTCCGGCTGCCTTGGCATGACCCGTTCCTCCTTTGGCTGCACGTGTATATTTCGGCTCAATCTTTACCTTTACTTCACCAGTATAGTATTTGTTTACCGGACAAGTAAACACAACAAACATATAGCTTTCGCTTGGGCGAACACCTACATATTCATCAATCGCAAACATGTGAGGACGGATATACAAAGATTCCCCTTCACCTTTCGGAATCCATACGTGATCCATTGCAACCAATTGCTTGATGGATTCTACAAACATACCTTCTGGAAGAGGCGGCATACACATACGTTCAGCCGACTTATTAAAACGTTCAGCATTCTTTTCAGGACGAAAAACATTCACCTCACCTTCATCATTTTTAAAAGCCTTTAATCCTTCAAAAATGGCCTGGCCATAATGCAAAGCAGAAATTGCTGGAGAAAAATGAAGCGGCCCATAAGGCTGCAACTTTGGGGTTCCCCATTCTCCGTTGTGATATTCTACAACCACCATATGATCGGCAAATACTTTACCGAATCCTAAATTATCCCATTCAACTTGATCGATTCTACTTTTGTCGATCTTCTGAACCTCCATCGTCATATTCGCTATCATTGAGCACAAAATTACGGGTCTCCCCTAGTGGCAAATGTAAAAGATTCTTTTGAGGTGGCAAGACTTTTTAAAATTCCCGATAAAAATCAGTGACTTTGTACAGCACTGAACAAATACTTATTGGGACTTACCAATTTTGTTTTGACTGCATACATGACGATTGCCGCGGTATTATTCACACCCAGCTTGGCCATAATATTCTTACGATGCGTGTTTACTGTGTGTTGAGAAAGAAACAATCGATCCGCAATTTCAACATTGGTATAGCCCTCAGCAATGAATCGAATAACTTCTAACTCACGATCTGAAATGACCACCCCATCGCAATTGGCATCTATGATATGCAAATCCGCGACATTGATATTTTCTCTTTTAATTTGATCCAATACCTTGCCACAGAAAAATCGAGCTCCACCGACGGTTTCACGCACCGAATCGATGATCTCATGAAAATCACAATCCTTTTTGATGTAGCTCTGGAAACCTGCTCTCAAAGCACCAACCATTACGACACCCGATTCATCGCCTGTAATAGCTATCCATTTTACATGTTGGGATTTTCGCGCATATCTATTAACTACACTAAGATCAAATCCTTCTGAACAATAATCCATCATCACGGCATCTACATCAAAAACGGCTAGCGCATCACTTAGCTCTGCGTTATTTGTGACCTCTGCAACAATCTGAAACCCTTCGTTTTGATTTAGCACACTGCGCAAACCCATTCGAACGAGAAAATTGTTATCAGCGATGACGATGTTAATCATGCTGCAAATATATTATCCTATTTAAAAACAATCTAAATAATTTTTAAAATATCTTCGTTCTAATCAAACCGAATAACATGAAAAAACACATTCTTTTTGGACTAGTTGGAGGTATCTTACTTTTCTTGTGGCAATTCCTATCGCATGCAGCTTTGGATTTTCACAGTGATTTCCATAAATACACTGACAAACAAGACACGATAACTTCATTTATCGAAAGCTTAAATATTGAAGAAGGTTCTTACATGATGCCGATGTATCCCCCGGACATGAGTCGAGAAGAAATTGAGAAATACATGAACAACAAAACGGGTAAACCATGGATTATCATGCAATATCACAAAAACTGGGATATGGGCATGGCTATGCCCATGATCAGAGGATTAATTACTGATATCATCGTGGTATTAATGTTATTCTATATCCTTACACAGATCAAAGAAATTACCACTACAAAAGCCATCCTGGTTTCTACTTTTATTGGATTGATGGGGTTCTTGTCCATTAGCTATTTGAATTTTATTTGGTATGAAACACCCGATATTATGGCCTGCATGTTAGATGGCATTGCACCTTGGATTCTATTGGGTTGGGTTGGTAAGAAGTTCACTGCTTAGGAGACATTTTTAATAAAAAGAAAAAGAGGCTTTCGCCTCTTTTTTGTTTCATGCAGTTGCTTGTTTAATCTCTTCTTGTAGCCTTCGTATTCGTCTCGTTCGTTCGTCAATCTTGTTTTGTGGATACCCATTTTCTAAAGCTCTTGTCAATCTCTTTTGCAATTGGTGCAACTTGTGTCCTAGCTTGAGGACATCATACTTGTTGAGGATCCTTTTCATGGTATTAAAAATTTTAGATGAAGATAACGGCAGAATTTGAAAAATCCTATGTGAGAACTGTGAAAATTAGTGAACCAAAAAAAGTTAGAAATTCATCACAATTTCATTCGTGCCAGGCACGGTTTTTAGGAATAAAAAAAGTCTCAGTTTCCTGAGACTTCATTTTTTCGTTGGCGGTTCGGACGGGACTCGAACCCGCGACCCCATGCGTGACAGGCATGTATTCTAACCAACTGAACTACCGAACCGTTTTGCTTTCCTTCGAAAGCGGTTGCAAAAATACACGTGTTTTTTATTTTTCCAAGCTTTTTCTAAAAAAAACTTTAAAAATTTATTTTCATTCTTTCTTTACCCAATTCCAACTCTTGGATAGCCGACTTTAAATCATCCAATGGTGCCTTGAGCATCTTTCTCTTTTCCGCCGAAATCAACTTCAATCTGCGACCTTCATAAAACCTTCTAACATGGGTCTCACTTTCTAAAATTAAACCCGGCACTTCAGTCAATTCGCCATCATCATTCTTGGCAGCCATGGTAAAATAACAGGAATTGGTATGACGTACATAGGACATTCGAGGATTTAAACTTTCCACACGGATTCCTACAATCATCGTCGATCTACCTACATAATTTACAGAAGCTTGCAAGGTCACCAAATCGCCAACCTCTACTGGGCTCAAAAACTCAACACCTTCTACTGCAACGGTGACACAATACATTCCGCTGTGTTTGGTGGCTGTAGCATAGGCTATCTTATCCATCAAAGACAAAAGAATACCGCCGTGAACCTTTCCTCCAAAATTGGCATAGGCCGGAATCATCAACTCCGTTAATGTTGTCTCAGAAAATGTTACACTGCGGTATTCTTGGCTCATATTAGAACTTCTTAAACAATGTGAGAAATGGAGCTGGGAAAGCTACATCGCCTGCAGCAACAGTTGCCAATGAAAATTGCCAAGCAAAATTCTCGGTGCTTTGGAAACGCATCCCAGGGGAAACCATAATCGCTGTTCCTTTGAAATTAGATACGTCTGTATTTGAATAATAATTCAAGAAATTGTCTCTGTAATGAACATATCCAAACATCGAATCAAAAATAAAATTGGCTTTTGGACCAACTTTGAATGACCCCGCGATTGATCCAATCGGACCCGTTAATGGATTATTCGATGGACCGTTGAAACCAAAATAGCCTCCTGAAAGGGTTAGGTTATTAATCCGATCCCCAAATGTCACATTTCCGAATGTCAAATGTCCAAATCCTCTGAAATTAGCAAAATAGCCTGAGGACATTAGAATAGTTCCTAAAGAGAAATTTATTTTTGGATTTTTTGTTGGAATGCTGTACTTGGCTGCTATGGCCATTGGGCTCGCTATCCAAGTTGTCATAACTCCCAAATTCAATCGATCACTTACTGCAAAGTGTACTTCAGCACCATGGAAATTGGTCATGGCATAATTTTCACCTTTCTTAATTGGTAAAGCGTTGGTAGTGATGTTGTAACGAGTGGTAAACGGACCATCTTCCAAATACCTACCTCCGGTAATAAAATTGTCTTCAAACTCCGCAGCTTTCTTGTCATCGATTTTGGTCATTGAGCGCAAGTCAGTCTTCGTTATATACAACTTCCCAATGGTCTCGGTTTGGATAAACATTTCTCGTCCATCATCGGAGATAATTGTACCTGTATAAACACTTCCATTTTTCAAATTGAAAGTATATCTAACCGGAGCATTTGCAGCTCCCTCTGGCTGGGCAAACATGGTTTGTAATCCAAGTGCCAATAATGTAATCAAAATTATTTTTTTCATTCTCTTATAGTTTTTTAAATAAAGTAATCATGGGCAATGGTAGCCCTTTTCCGATGCGATCGTGACTGTTTTTGATGTAAATGCCCGACACAGAACATTGCCATGCAAAGTTTTCCGTTGACTGGAAACGAATTCCAGGAGAAAACATGACAACTTTGGATTGATAGGGTTCTACGGTAACTTTGTAAACATTGTATTTATTGAACCAAGTTCCTTCAGCATTAGCAGGTTCTGTTCGATGCTCTGTTCTAACTATTGCTTCACGTGAACCATTGCATTGACTATAGGCAGTTTCAAATACGAAATGAGCATTTCCTCCTAAAGGCATTGTGCCATTCAATCCAATTACAATTCCCCTCGTTAGATAACCATTGGAAAGGTTACTATCAGCGACAAATGTGGAGTTGATAGCCCTGTATCCATAGTCATTTTCTCTCAGACGCAATGGGACGTTATCATAAGTACTGAGCTCATTCCTCGACATAAATTCGGTGGTGTAATAACCCGGATTAATCTTTTTAGCCCCACCTTGCCAGTAAATGTAGCCAGCTGATAGCGTGATATTCTTGTCTCGTTTACCCAAGGTCATGCAACCATAAGTCAAAGTTCCATAACCTTTACCTGACTGCGTATGTCCTGATGATAATAACAAGGTACCCAATCCAAAATGCAATTTCTCTCTTTTGGATTTAAACGAATATTTGGCAGTCAACGCCATTGGACTTATTGCCCATGTGGTCATGTAACCCACATTTAATCGGTCATTTAGAGCGATATGGATCTCTGGTCCGTATAAGCTGAACATCGCGTAATTACTTCCCTTCTTTATAGGGAAGGCATTTGTTGTAAAGTTATAGCGTGTAGAAAATGGACTTTCGTCGTTCAAATTAAGGAAACCTCTTTCTACATTTTTTTTTACTTCAGGCTTGATAACATCCAACCTTCTTAGCTGCTCTTTTTTAATAATCAACGGACCTATTTCATCCGTCATGAACTTCATTTCCAGTACCTACTTTCACTTTATTCAAAAAGTTCTGAGTATGAGCCGCACTCTATTGATCAAAATAGGGTTGATGATTGTTTGGTTTTGCAATTTCAGTGTGATGCAAAGCC
>JBDLUK010000162.1:0-4716 GCA_039805365.1 Bacteroidota bacterium
CCTGCCTGAACCATGTTGACCAACAAAGGACATGGTGCATATTTTGGATTTCCGAAGCCATCATTCATCACACGCAAAATGGCCAAACAAACATCCAATCCAATAAAGTCAGCGAGACGCAATGGACCCATTGGATGCCCCATACCCAACTTCATTACAGTATCAATTTCTTCAACTCCAGCAACACCTTCGAACAACGTGTAAATGGCCTCATTGATCATCGGCATCAAAATACGATTGGCAACAAATCCAGGATAGTCGTTCACTTCTACCGGAACTTTTTGCAATTGCTTGGACATTTCAAATACAGCTTCTGTTACTGCATCTGAAGTGCTGTAACCGCGAATTACTTCAACCAATTTCATTACGGGAACTGGATTCATGAAGTGCATTCCAATCACCTGCTCTGGACGTTTGGTAACAGATGCAATCTTCGTAATCGAAATAGAACTTGTGTTAGAGGCTAGGATACAAGCCGCTGGCGCAAACTCATCCATTGATTGAAAAATCCTCAACTTCAAATCTACATTTTCCGTTGCCGCTTCTACTGCCAAATCAGCGTTTGCAATTCCGGTTTTCAAATCAGTCACCAAACTTAAATTTGCCAATGTTGCATTCTTCGCTGCTTCATCAATAATTCCTTTTGAAACCTGACGATCCAAATTTTTGGTGATGGTTTGTAAGGCACGATCCAATTGCGCTTGGTTGACATCCACCAAGTTTACTTTGTTGCCATATTGTGCAAACACGTGAGCAATTCCATTGCCCATTGTTCCTGCTCCGATTACGGTAATATTCTTCATGATTTAATTTTCTGATGCGAAAATAAGAATGATTCCCTAGTAACGGACATCAACTTAATTCTGTTTTCATTTGAAGACAAACAGACTTCAATTCCCCCATATCCTTGGTCGCCAAATAAATACGCTCCAACTTGATGGAATGATACTCGTGAATGATGAAATTTCGAAATGATTTTGGTATGTACCAAGGATAGTCATATTTCTCTAATCTCGTCTTTGAAATAGCACCTACCGCTTCTCCAATAATCAAAAAATGATATTGAATGGCTCCTTGTAAAATGAAATCGTCCTCGAAATCAATCAAGCTTTTGTCTCCTATAAATAGCTCAATCTTCTCAATGGAAAATAGGATGTCATTTGTCCTTTGCAAATCTCTTGTTCTTGACATAAATGACTTCCTTTTCTTGTAAAACATTGACTCGCGCGCTTTCCTTGAGTTGACCATCTTCAATTAAATCTACCTTTCTACCCACCAACTCAGACAATTCATGCTGCATTTTTAAAAATTGCATCATTGAAATTCCATTTTTAGGTGAAAAGCGAATCAATAAATCCAAGTCGCTCTTTTTTGAATGATTGCCCCTAGCAAAAGAACCGAACCAACTAACCTCCTCTACCATAGGAGATGCCGAAAAATAATCCCTAAGTTGATTGACCACTGAGACATGCTCCCTTTCAATTTTGGCGTGGTATATGACCCGACTCTCCAACAAAGCAAGGATATCCGAAGGATCGGTTTCTTCCTCAATGATTTTATACAACTTATCTACCACGAACAATTTGCGCAATTCAATGCCATCTTCCTTGAAATACGTCGCCAACAACTGAATCGATTTCTCTGAAATTGGCCGCTTGCCATTCTCCATTTTACTTAAGATGGCTTGATCCATCTCTAAAAATCCAGCGACTTCCCTCAAGGTTTTACCTTGCTTGAGTCGAAGTGCTTTTATGATTTGACCGATATTTTGATTTGACATTTTCATTCTTGACAAATTTAGTCAATTATTATCTGAACCTCAGCTTTTTTTTCAATCACTTTCTACCTCTTCTTATCGAGCGCGTCCGTATCTTCGCGCGCATGGAAAATGTTGTTTATCAACCTAAGAATAAAGTCCGTGTGGTAACGGCTGCTTCATTGTTCGACGGACATGACGCCGCCATCAATATCATGCGCCGTATCATACAAACCACAGGATGTGAAGTGATCCATTTGGGTCATGACCGTTCCGTTGAAGAAGTGGTGAATTGTGCCATCCAAGAAGATGTGCAAGCCATTGCGATGACCAGCTACCAAGGTGGTCATACAGAATATTTCAAATACATGTACGACTTGCTCCAAGAAAAAGGAGCAGGACATATCAAAATCTTCGGCGGAGGTGGTGGAACCATTCTTCCGGAAGAAATCAAAGAACTTCACGAATACGGCATAACGAGACTATATCATCCTGATGATGGCCGCTCGATGGGTTTGCAAGGCATGATCAACGATTTGGTTTCCAAGTCTGACTTCCCTACTGGCAATAACGTCAATGTCAAGGCGGAGCAATTGAAAGACAAGAATCCTGTTCAATTGGCTCAAGTCATTTCAGCTGCGGAGAATTTTCCGGAAGAAAATAAAGTCCTCATAGATGCTGTCAAATCGTTGGCGCAAACTTCAAAAGTTCCTGTTCTTGGTATTACCGGAACAGGTGGCGCTGGAAAATCGTCGATGGTCGATGAATTGGTTCGTCGATTCATCATCGACTTTCCCGAAAAGCACATTGGAATCATCTCTGTGGATCCATCCAAAAAGAAAACAGGCGGTGCGCTATTGGGCGACCGCATTCGCATGAACAGCATCAAACATCCTCATGTTTACATGCGTTCATTGGCCACTCGTCAAAGTAATTTGGCATTGTCCAAGCATGTGGCAGAAGCGGTAGATGTTTTGAAAGCTGCACAATTTGATTTGATCATCCTAGAGACCTCTGGTATTGGTCAGTCTGATACTGAGATCATGGATCACAGTGACATGGCGTTGTACATTATGACACCTGAATTTGGCGCTGCTACACAATTGGAAAAAATCGACATGCTCGATTTTGCTGATGTTGTTGCCATCAACAAATTTGACAAGCGCGGCGCATTGGATGCCATTCGTGATGTAAGAAAACAATTCAAACGCAACCACCAATTGTGGGATGTCGAAGACGAAACACTTCCTGTAATCGGAACCATCGCTTCTCAATTCAACGATCCTGGCACCAACCGTTTGTACAAAATGATCATCGACAAAGTGGTCGAGAAAACAGGAGCTCCACTGCACTCATCTTTCGAGATTACCGATGAAATGAGTGAGAAGATCTTTATCATTCCTCCACATCGCACCCGTTACTTGAGTGAGATTTCTGAGAACAACCGTGGCTATGACAAATGGGTAAATGATCAATGCAATGTCATTGAGAAATTGTATGGCTTGCATACCGCGATGGAGACGATTGAGGATGAAGAGTTGAAGAAACACTTACAAGCTTCTTTCGATCGAATCAAATTGGATTTGGATCCACACAACTGGCAAATCATTCAAGAATGGGAAAGCAAGAAAGCATCGTATGCCCAAGAGGAATATAGCTTTATGGTAAGAGGAAAAGAAATCAAAGTAGCAGCCTCAACCCGTTCTTTATCCAACTCACGTATTCCCAAAGTAAGCACACCCAAGTACAGAAGTTGGGGCGATATTTTAAGATGGAGCTTGCAAGAAAATGTTCCAGGTGAATACCCATACACAGCCGGTATTTATCCATTCAAACGCGAAGGTGAAGATCCAACGCGAATGTTTGCCGGTGAAGGTGGACCAGAAAGAACCAACCGTCGTTTTCACTACGTAAGTTTGGGAATGCCCGCGAAGCGTTTGTCAACCGCGTTTGATAGCGTTACTTTATATGGCAATGATCCCGGATACCGTCCTGATATATATGGTAAAGTTGGAAATTCCGGTGTGAGCATTTGCTGCTTGGATGACGCCAAGAAATTATACAGTGGATTCGATTTGGCCGATGCCAAGACCAGTGTATCCATGACCATCAATGGCCCTGCTCCCATGTTGTTGGGATTCTTTATGAATGCGGCCATTGATCAGCAATGTGAAAAACACATCAGAGAAAATGGCCTTGAGCATTTGGTTGAACAAAAACTCAAAGCCAAATGGGAAGACCGCGGCTTAACTCGACCTATGTACCAAGGTCCTCTTCCTGAAGGCAATGACGGATTGGGATTGATGTTGTTGGGAATCACAGGTGATGAGGTACTAGAAACCGAGGTGTACAACAAAATCAAAGCTGAAACTTTGAGTGCTGTTCGCGGTACAGTTCAAGCGGATATATTAAAAGAAGACCAAGCACAGAACACTTGTATTTTCTCTACAGAGTTTGCGTTGCGTTTGATGGGCGATGTTCAGCAATACTTCATCGATCAACAAGTTCGCAACTTCTACTCTGTGTCCATCAGTGGTTATCACATTGCAGAAGCGGGCGCTAATCCCATAACGCAATTGGCGTTCACCTTGGCCAATGGATTTACCTATGTGGAATACTACCTCAGCCGAGGCATGGACATCACTGCGTTCGGACCCAATTTAAGTTTCTTCTTTAGCAATGGTATCGATCCTGAATATGCTGTAATTGGTCGTGTTGCGAGAAGAATTTGGGCAAAGGCTTTGGGCAAGAAATATGGCGCGAATGCCAGGGCGCAAATGTTGAAATACCACATTCAAACCAGCGGGCGTTCATTGCACGCGCAAGAAATTGATTTCAATGATATCCGAACTACACTTCAAGCTTTGTATGCCATTTATGACAACTGCAACAGTTTGCATACGAATGCATACGATGAGGCTATCACTACACCTACCGAGGAAAGTGTAAGACGCGCAATG
>JBDLUK010000163.1:0-3319 GCA_039805365.1 Bacteroidota bacterium
GCTACAAATGCTGTTGGAATATCAGCAATCCCTGTTTCAATGGTAAAGCCCTGCTTCTTTAATGTTTCTTGTAATAGGCTTGTTGTCTTGCTTTCTAAATAACCAGGCTCCGCCCATTTCCAAATGGTTTCTGCCATTTGATAATAGGTAGCTTTCTCATCCTCGAGTTTTTTGATAATAACAGATGGATCCTGTGCCTTCGAATGAATAGCAGATAGCAGCAAAAAAGAAAGAAAAGCAAACGACTTCATGCGGTTGAATTTCTTACAATTTAAGCAATTAACCGGCATGAACCACTACCCTAAATTGGCTAAGCTCTCTTTAAGCATAGCAATTTTTTGTTGGGCATCGTGCTGCTTTTTCTTCTCCATTTCTACCACTTCAGCTTTAGCGTTTTGTACAAACTTTTCATTGGATAATTTCTTTTCCACTGATGCTAAAAAACCCTCGTAATATGCCAATTCGTCTTCAATGGTTTTACGTTGAGCTGAAGTATCAATTGCTTGTTCAGATTTGATGTACAACTTAGCACTTCCTACAACCAATTGAATGGAATTAACAATTGCATCAGTTGTAAATGAGAATGTTGAAGCATTGACTTGTTTTGACAATAAAGGACAAATGATTTCCCATTCAGCTTGCTCTTGTGCTGTACAATAAATTTCTACAGCCTCTTTATTTTTAATTTGTGCTTTTACTCTTGCGTCTCTTATAGCAGTGATAGCTGATTTCAGCACCTCTCCCTCTTTCAAGGTTTGAGCATCAGAAGATGTTGGCTGAAGTGTTTGATCCAATTGTCTTACACACAAATCAATATGTTGTTGTTCACGCAACAAGTGATAAATTTCTTCTGTAACAAATGGCATGAAAGGATGTAACCTTTCCAACAACATTTCGAAATTATTGATCACCTTATCCAAATGCGCTTGGTCCATTGGTTTTTCAAAACCTGGCTTCACCCATTCTAGGTACCAACTGCAAAAATCATCCCAGATCAAGGAATACAAAGTCTTGAGTGCTTCACTGAGTTTGTATTGTGCCATCAACTGATCAATTTCAGCTGATGCAGCACGCAATCTTGCATCAAACCATTGGTGTGGCCAATCACCAGCAAGACTAATTTCATCAGCAGAAAGATTAGCCTTCGCTTTTTCTTTCCAGATCTCTATAAGCTTTAAGGCATTCCACAATTTGTTGATGAAATTTCTTCCCTGTTCATTAGATGCTTTATCCCACAACAAATCATTTCCAGCAGGTGAAGCAATGAGAATACCAAACCTTACGGCATCTGCACCAATATCATCAATCATCTCCAACAAATCAGGAGAATTACCCAACTGCTTACTCATCTTCCTTCCTTGGGTATCTCGAACAATTCCTGTAAAGTAAACATCAGAGAAAGGTTTCTTACCCATGTACTCGTATCCGGCCATGATCATCCTCGCTACCCAGAAGAAAATAATTTCTGGTGCTGTAACCAGTGATTGGGTTGGATAGTAATAAGCAACATCTTTATTTCCAGGATTTGAAATCCCTTTAAATACTTCGAATGGCCACAACCAGGAAGAGAACCAAGTATCAAGACAATCTTCGTCCTGTTTCAATTGTGGATTGTCGATATTGTATGCTTTAGAAAATTTTTCTTTCGCATCTTGTTCATTCATGGCAACAATAAATCTTCCTTCCTCATCATACCAAGCAGGAATTTGATGCCCCCACCACAACTGACGAGAGATACACCAATCTTTGATGTTCTCCATCCAATGGCGATAGAGGTTTTTGAATTTTGCTGGATGGAAATTGATTTCACCATCTTGGACAGCAGACAAAGCAGGACCAGCAATTTTTTTCATGTCAACCCACCACTGTAAAGACAATCGCGGCTCTACTACTACATCGGTTCTTTCTGAAAAACCAACCTGATGAACATAGTCCTCAATTTTTACAACATGCCCGGCTTGTTCCAACAATACCACAATTTCTTTTCTTGCTTCAAACCTATCCTTACCAATGAGGAGCTGAGCCTCATTGCTCAAAGTTCCATCTTCATTTAAAATATCGTAGACTGCTAAGCCATGCTTAATACCAATCTGGTTATCATTCATGTCGTGTGCTGGAGTAATCTTCAAGGCACCAGAACCAAAATCAGTCGCCACATAATCATCACCAATAATTGGAATTTTTCTATCAATCAATGGAACAACAGCGTATGAGCCAATCAAATGTTTGAAACGTTCATCATTCGGGTTGACGGCTATAGCAGCATCACCCAAAATGGTTTCTGGGCGAACCGTAGCAATGGTAATTCCAGCATCTGCTAACGGTAATTTATTACCATCGGCATCTACTAACTGATATTTTAAAAAATATAATTTACCCTGAACTTCTTTGAAGATTACTTCTTCATCACTCAAAGCAGTCTTGGCTCTTGGATCCCAATTGATCATTCTTTTGCCACGGTAAATATAACCTTTGGCATAGAGGTCATTGAACACATGAATCACAGAATTGTAATAATCCGGATCCATGGTAAAGCTGGTTCTATTCCAGTCTAACGAACAACCTAATTTTTTCAGCTGTTGTAATATTATTCCGCCATATTTTTCTTTCCACTCCCAGGCATATCCGAGAAATTCATCGCGACTCAAACTGGCTTTTTGAATCCCTCTTTCACGCAACATTTGAACCACCTTAGCTTCTGTTGCAATAGAAGCATGGTCAGTCCCTGGTACCCAACAGGCATTTTTACCCATCATTCTTGCCCTTCTCACCAATATATCTTGAATGGTATTGTTCAAACAATGCCCCATGTGCAAAATACCAGTCACGTTTGGCGGAGGAATGACTACTGTATAAGGTTCCCTATCATCGGGAGTACTCTCAAAATATTTTTGGTCTAACCAATGTGTATACCACTTGTTTTCAGCTGCCTTAAAATCAAAATTCTTGGAAATTTCCATTGCTACTAACAGTTTTGGCTTACAAAGGTAGCAAGAAAAATAAGGAACTAGGCCTCTAGCCTCATCGTATTACCAAACGAGATAAGTAACCAATGCTATTGCTCCATAGAGAGCAAGAACGATGAGCGCAACCTTCACATTTAACGGGATGTTGAACGATTTAGGGTTGTTTTTTTTCATGTTGGAAGGGTTAAGTAGTGTTTCTAGGTTTTGGTCTTATCTGTACGATGCTAAAAAGGCATTGTTACAGCGCTAATGTAAAATTAATGTTAAAATTCTTTTTGAAAAAATCAAAAAAATGATAAACAAAATTACGACTACTGACTCAAATCATTCTTTTCCAACCTAACATTAGAGAA
>JBDLUK010000164.1:0-6459 GCA_039805365.1 Bacteroidota bacterium
ATTCAATGGAAGATTCAAAGGACAAACATCAAAAGCCAATCGTTCGCCATTGATTTCATAGGAGATATTGGCAAATCCACCCAAGTTCAGGCAAAAAGCATAATCCTTAAATAGCAATGCATCACCTATTGGAACAAGCGGAGCACCTTGGCCGCCATAGGCGACATCTGTTGACCGGAAATCGCCCAAGACCGGTAGTTGAGCCGCAACAGCCAAATTGGCTGGTGAGCCCATTTGGTAAGTATATCCCAGCTGAGGTTGATGAAAGACAGTGTGTCCGTGTGAGGCGATAAAATCAACTTTACATTCTCGGTGCTCTTTCATCCACAAGGCCACCTGCTCACCCATCCAAGTTCCCCAATTCCTATCTGTCGCAATCAATTGCATGGCTGGCAATTGATCCAAATCTTGCAACTCCTTGCGTTGACCTTCAGAATATTTGATTGTTTCGGCTTCTAATATCTCAAAAGCCCAATGATCTCCCATCCAACGGAAATGGCAATAAGCCAAGTCCAAGCCATCACAGCTCGTTCCGCTCATTAATCCAATCACATGGTAATCTCTTGCCATCATGGCACAATGATATTTCACATTTGGCGAAGCGCAAAGATTTTTTTTTGTAAAGCCTTTATGGCTTTTCTTTGCACCCAATAAATTTCTCGAACAATGCACTTCGAATTAACTGAAGAACACAAAGCTGTTCAACAAGCCGCAAGAGAGTTTGCGCAAAACGTATTGAAGCCAGGGGTCATCGAAAGAGATGAGCACCAAAAATTTCCTGTAGAGGAAATCAAACAATTGGCTGAATTGGGATTCATGGGTATGATGGTTAGTCCAGAGTACGGTGGATCAGGAATGGATACTTTGAGCTATGTTTTGGCGATGGAAGAAATTTCCAAAATCGATGCGTCGACTTCTGTTTGTATGTCAGTAAACAATAGTTTGGTGACTTGGGGATTAGAAGCTTTTGGAAATGAAGAACAAAAACAAAAGTTTTTGAAACCTTTGGCCAGTGGCGAAAAAATCGGAGCATTCTGTTTATCTGAACCAGAAGCTGGATCTGATGCCACTTCTCAACGCACTACTGCTGTTGACATGGGTGATTACTATTTATTGAATGGTACAAAAAACTGGATTACCAACGGTAACAGTGCTTCTACATATTTGGTCATTGCTCAAACAGATGTTGAGAAAGGTCACAAGGGAATCAATTGCTTGATCGTAGAAAAAGGCATGGAAGGTTTCATCATTGGTGCCAAGGAAAACAAAATGGGTATTCGTGCAAGCGATACGCATACGTTGATGTTCAATGATGTCAAAGTTCCAAAAGCAAATAGAATTGGAGAAGACGGATTTGGTTTCAAATTCGCTATGAAAACATTGAGCGGTGGACGTATTGGTATTGCAGCGCAAGCTTTGGGTATTGCAGCAGGAGCTTATGAATTGGCTTTGGCTTATTCAAAAGAAAGAAAAGCTTTCGGAAAAGAAATTTCAAAACACCAAGCCATCGCATTCAAGTTGGCAGATATGGCAACTGAAATCGAAGCTGCTCGTATGTTGGTATACAAAGCTGCTTGGTTGAAAGACCAGCACATGAACTATGACGAAGCCAGTGCAATGGCCAAGTTGTATGCTTCAACCGTGGCGATGAAGCACACTGTAGAGGCTGTTCAAATTCACGGCGGATACGGTTTTGTTAAAGAATACCATGTAGAGCGCTTGATGCGCGATGCCAAAATCACACAGATTTACGAAGGAACCAGCGAGGTTCAAAAAATCGTCATCTCAAGAAGTGTTTTGGGATAGTTATTTGGAAAGAATGATTCGCTGAGAGAAGTAATTTTCAAAGCGAACAACATACAAACCATTGCTGAGCGCATCCAATTGGATGCGCTCATTTTTTTGCACATATACATTCATCATTAACATTCCCTGTGTATTGAATACCTCTAAAACACCTGCACCTGTAGCACCTTGAATTTGGAAGGAACCAGAGGTTGGATTAGGGAAGATATTGAGCTCACTGAATTCAAGCGCTTCAATCTCATTTGGGACATCTCCATCACAATTCTCATCAATGTTGTTGTCTGGAATTTCCAATGCAATGGGATTAATGGAAATATCCAAATCATTGCAGTCGCCGTCAATAAATGAATACCCCGTGATTAATTCAAGACAATTGTTGTCATAAAAAACATCACCAAATCCATCAAAATCTTCATCAATAAACCAATCAGAAAAAAGCAACCCATCGTCCGCAATTCCATTGCAATCATCATCAGTTCCATTACAAACTTCTGCCACTGGAAAAACACAGAGCACAAAATTCATATCAGTTGCCGTCGGATTATAATTGCAGGCAGCAGGGTCCAAACATCCCGAAATTTCAAATGGATCACAAACACCATCCATGTCTGAATCATTCAAACATAATCCTTCGCAATTATAAAACTCAATGGGAAAATCACATGCGCCAGAGTCTGTAGCAGCAGGATTGAAATTACAAGCCAACGGATTCTGACACCCTTGAATTTCAAAAGAGTTGCAAATGCCATCCTCATCTGAATCAATCAAACATTGACCTTGACAATTGTATCCCTCAGATGGAAATTGACAAACTTCTGAATTGGTGGCGTTTGGATTATAGTTACACGCAGCAGGTGAAAAACAACCTTCAATTTCTAATTCATCACAAATGTCATCGCCATCTGTATCATGGATGCAAGTTCCATCACAATTGTAAAATTCAATGGGTAAAATACAACTTCCGGAATCCGTTGCAAGCGCATTAAAATTACACGACGAGGGATTTTGACAACCTGTAATTTCAAATAAGTTGCAAATACCATCCGCATCAGTATCCAACAAACATTGCCCCAGACAATTGTATCCAACAAGTGGAAACTGGCAGGTACCCGGATCCGTTGCCAAAGGATTGTAATTGCATGCCGCGGGAGAAAAACAACCTACAATCTCGAGTTCATCACAAACGTCATCTCCGTCATCATCATTTGTACACGACCCATCACAATTGTAGAATGCCGCTGGGTAATTGCAAACAGCAGGATCTGTTGCAAGCGGCGAAAAATTACAAGCTTGCACATCCTGACAACCTAAAATCTCGAAACCATTGCAAATACCATCATTATCCGTATCCAACAAACATTGTCCTAAACAATTGTATCCTGCCACCGGATAATCACAATTGCTGGGGTCCGTAGCAGAAGAATTAAAATTACATGCCGAAGCATCTTGACATCCCAAAACTTCAAATTCGTTGCAAACCCCATCGCCATCATCATCGGAAATACAACTCATGTCGCATTCAAATCCAGGTTGTGCATAAATACAATTAGAACTATCCGTTGCCAATGCATCATAATTGCAAGCCGTGACATCCACACACCCGGCTATTTCCAACTCATTGCATATTCCATCCAAATCAAAATCATTGATACAAAAACCTTCACAATTCAAATAAAGCCCGGCATAAAAGCAAGAACCAGAATCGGTGGCTAGCACATTGTAGTTGCATGCACTTATATCTTGACAACCAACAAGCTCCTGCTCATCACAAACACCATCTCCATCTTCATCATTCAGACATTGATTATTGCAATCCAAAAATAAATTGGCATATATACAAAGGCCCGAATCAGTGGCATTCATCAAAAAATTACATGCCGTTTCATCCTGGCAACCCATGACCTCTAACTCATTGCAAATACCGTCTCCGTCAGCATCAGAAATACAAGTTCCTTGACAATTCAAATAAGGCAAGGGATATATACAAGCTCCTGGATCCGTTGCAGCGAAATTATAATCACACGCCCATACATCTTGGCAACCGATAATCTCTTGTTCATTACAAACACCATCTCCGTCTGAATCATTGATACAAATTCCATTGCAATTCAAAAACTGTTGAGGGTATGTGCAACTTGCCGCGACATTGGCATTGACGTTATAATTACATGCCGCAGCATCCATACATCCACTAATAGGATCAGGCCATGTAAAATTCGTAATTCTCAATGTTGAAGCACCATAGGCATCATCATTGGAAAAAATGGCGAAACCAATTGTGCTTCCAGCAGTTGCATAAAAAGAAATATTTCCGGTAGCTGAAACCGCAGGATTCCCTTCTGTAATGGGTTGATAAAAGGTATTGATATAATACGCCGCATCTTCATACAAAGCGTTATCTAAAGTAGTATGCTGCCAAGAAAAACTATAGGTCCCTGAGACTGGCGCAACCATTGTAACTTTGGTTTCGACCAACATAAATGAAATGGCATTGCTCCCCTTAAGGGTTAACATCGAAGTGGTAAATGTGCGCAGTCCATTTCCTCCTGCATCTTGATAAAAAGTCCAGTTATTGGAAGCGTGAGTTCCTGAGAAACCACTTCCCGCTTGAGAACAAAAAGGAATGAAAAGAAACAAAAAAGCCGCTATGTATGACAACACCTTCATAACGGAAAGATACGAATTGTTCTAGAAGAACTATAAAAAACCAAGTTCCAATTGAGCCGCCTCAGACATCATGGATTTGTCCCATTGAGGGTCCCAAGTTATTTCAACTTTACAATCAGAAACTCCTGGTGTTTCTTTGACTTTAGATTCGACTTCAGGAGGAAGCGTTTCTGCCACTGGACAGCTAGGCGAAGTCAGGGTCATAGCAATGATTACCTCGCCATTGTCTTTTACATCAATACCGTAAATCAATCCCAACTCGTAAATATCCACCGGAATTTCAGGATCGTAAATGGTCTTTAATGTCGCGATAATATCCTCTGTCAATTTCTCTCTGTCCATACTCATTGCATTAATAAACCGTAAGTCTTTATTTGTTTGATCATTGCCGCCAAACCATTGCTGCGCGTAGGCGACAAATTCTCCATCAATCCTATCTCTTTTAAAAACTCCATGGGCGCATCGACGATATCTTGTCCTTTTTCGCCCTCAAATATTCGAACAATCAAACTCACCATTCCCTTGGTAATGATGGCATCACTATCACCTTCAAAATGCAAAGTACCATCTGCATTTTTAGAAGCTGAAATCCATACCCTAGATTGGCAACCTTTGATCAAATGATCATCATTCTTCAACTCTTCAGGTAATGTTTGCAAATCCTTTCCCAACTCAATGATGTACTCATACTTTTCCATCCATGATGGGAACATGGCAAACTCTTCTATTAATTCTATTTGCTTCTGCGCAATGCTCATGACAACATTTTAAGGGTTTTGTCCAAAGTCAATTTGAATCGATTTACATCTTCTTCTGTATTGTACAATGAAAAAGATGCACGCGCACTTCCCGGAAGATTCATCGATTCCCATAGTGGCTGTGTGCAATGGTGTCCTGTGCGAATAGCAACTCCTTGTTGATCCAACAAAGCACCTATATCACCCGCGTGTATTTGAGGATGAGCAAATGAATACAAAGCCACCCGATTCGTGGCCATTCCAATCCACTGCAATTCTTGATATGATTGAACAACATCCGTCATCCATATTTTCTGCTGTTCCTCAATTCCTTGAATCAGGTCCCATCCCAAATTGCCCAACCAACGCAAGGCTTCACCCAAAGCAATGATACCCTCTATATTGGGCGTTCCTGCTTCAAACTTAAATGGTATATCATTGAACGTAGTTCCGGAAAAACTCACTTTATCGATCATCTCTCCACCGGAACGATAGACATGCATGTCACGGAGTACAGTTGCATCTCCATACAACACGCCAATTCCTGTAGGTCCAAAAACTTTGTGTCCTGAAAAAACCAACCAATCACATTTCAACTCCTGCACATTTATTGGGAAGTGACAAACCGCTTGTGCTGCATCAATCAATACTTTGGCGCCAATATGCTTGGCTATGGTAATCATATCCTGAACAGGATGTACAACTCCTGTCGCATTGCTTACCCAACCAACTGCAACCAATTTGGTTCGCTCATTTACATAACTAGCGTAATCATTTACCCAAGTTCCATCTGCATTCAATGGAATAACTTTTAAAACAGACTTTGTTCTTTTACACAACTCCTGCCAAGGTACAATATTGGCATGATGCTCTGAGGTAGAAATCAATATCTCATCTCCTTCTTTCAAATTCAAATCACCCCACGCATAAGCAACCAAATTGATTCCATCCGTTGTGCCTTGGGTGAAAATAATTTCTTCACTTGCCTTTGCACCAAGAAAGCTTCTTACCAATTCTCGGGACTCTTCCATTCTCGCAGTAGCCATATTGGCCAAGAAATGCGCACCACGATGCACATTGGAATTGTACTGCTGATAATATTCTTGAATACAAGCAATAACAACTTCGGGCTTCTGAGAAGTCGCCGCATTGTCCAAATAGACCAACTCATTCCCTCTAATCTTTTGGTGCAAAAGAGGAAATTCCTTTTTTAGACGATTGATCTGCTCGTTAATACTCATATTTCATC
>JBDLUK010000165.1:0-4830 GCA_039805365.1 Bacteroidota bacterium
GAGCAAGTTGAAAAAACAAGTCCAGGTACCGATATCATTTTGCATTTCGCTGATGACTCTTTGGAGTTCAATGACGAATTCAAACTAAAAGAAATCCTCGACAAGTACTGTCGATTCATGCCGGTAGAAATAGTCTTCGGTGAAGAAAGCGAGTGGATAGACGATCCTTCAAGTGAGAAAGATGAAAAGGATAACGTCAAAAAAATCGAGATTAAAAAACCTCGTGTTATCAATTCAACTTCTCCTTTGTGGATTCAGAAACCAAGTGAGTTGACCGATGAAGATTACAAAACCTTCTATCAGGAACTCTATCCAATGAGCTTTGAGGAGCCTTTATTTCATATTCACATCAACGTAGATTATCCATTCAATCTCACAGGAATACTTTTCTTCCCTCGATTAAAAAATCAAATGGAAACGCAGCGCAACAAAATTCAATTGTACTGCAATCAAGTTTTCATTACGGATGAAGTGAAGAACATCTTGCCTGATTTCTTAACCCTTTTACACGGGGTTGTCGACTCGCCAGACATTCCACTTAACGTAAGTCGCAGTTACTTGCAAGCGGATGGCAATGTAAAAAAGATCAGTGCACACATCACCAAAAAAGTAGCCGACAAAATGCAAAGCATGTTCAACAACGACCGTGCTGATTTTGAAGCCAAATGGGATGATATCAGTGTCTTTATTCAGTACGGAATATTGACCGAAGAAAAGTTTGCCGAGAAAGCTGCTGCATTCACATTGTACAAAAACACATCTGGTGAATACAAAACTTTGGAAGAGTGGAAAGAAAAAATTGGCGAAAACCAAAAAGATAAAAACGGTAAAATCGTTTTGCTATACTCTACTGATGAGACCGCCCAGCATGGCGCAATTGAAATGGCAACATCACGTGGATACGAAGTATTCAATTTGAATAGTCCTTTAACGGCACCTTTCCTTTCGCAAATCGAATCGAAAAATAGTGACATCACTTTCAAACGCGTTGACAGCGACA
Organism: Bacteroidota bacterium; assembly: GCA_039805365.1. GTDB lineage: Bacteria > Bacteroidota > Bacteroidia > Flavobacteriales_D > Sanyastnellaceae > CAMCTV01. Next base: position 1,001 of record JBDLUK010000165.1, read on the forward strand.
TTCCTGAAAAACTCATAGAGAAAGAAAGCAACGACATCTCGGCATTGAATGATACTGAAAAAGAAAGTGTCAAGACTCAATTGAACACTTGGATCGATGCCAAGAAATTCAATATCCAATTTGAAAACATGTCGCCCAACGATCCACCGATGTTGATTACGGAAAACGAATTCATGCGCCGCATGAAAGAGCAGCAAGCTTTGGGCGGGGGTGCTGGCATATTTGGAAATCTTCCTGATTCATACCAATTGGTAATCAATACAAATCATCCTGCGGTATATAAGATGCAAGGACCAGAGGGCGATTCATTGGCAAAAGAGGCATTGGCATTGGCCCAATTATCAAAAGGTTTGCTAAAAGGAAGCGAATTATCCGCCTACATCCAACAAGCGTATGCCAAATTAAATGTCAATTAATTATCTTCGAACTTTAAAACAACAAAATGAATAAAGCAACACGCACCATCTTAATTTTAGTTGGTGTTATTTTAGGCGCATTTATCCTGTTCTATTTGTATGGAACTTCGGTTTACAATGGTGCCGTAGAAAAACAAGAAGCCGTTAAAAAAGAATGGGGAAATGTTCAAGTGGCCTATCAGCGCCGCGCGGATTTGGTTCCTCAATTGGTCGCTACTGTTAAGGGAGCAAAGGACAACGAAAGAGCCATTTTGGAAAATGTCACCAAAGCACGTTCAGGAATTTCATCTGCTCAAAGCCCAGCTGAATTACAAAAAATTGGTGCCGACATCAACAAAGCGATCAATATCGTTTTTGAAAATTATCCACAAATTCGCTCTACAGAAAATTTCAAAGAACTTCAAGCGCAATTGGAAGGCACGGAAAACCGCGTTGGTAAAGCAAGAACGGATTACAACGAAGCAGTAGAAAAATCGAATTCCTTCATTAGAGGATTTTGGAAAAAGAAAGCTTTGGGATTGGTTGGTGATGAGGAGTTCAAAGTATACGACGCGTTTACAGCTGCCGAAGGATCTGAAAACGCTCCCAAAGTTGATTTCAACTAATGTCGAATCACGCACTACTTTCTGCCGCAATTAATGCTGATTTTCAAAAACAAATAGAAATATTTGAAAAGAAAACCAGCTGCGAAATTAGAATTCATATTGAAGAAAGAAACGATGCCGCTGTCTTGGACCGAGCGGCATTTGTTTTTGATCATTTGGGTATGCACAAAACCAAACAGCGCAATGCTTTGTTGGTATATATCCAAATTTATCCTTCAGCCTTGGCCATTATTGGGGACCTAGGCATACATCCACATGTGAAAGAATCCACTTGGGAGGTTTGGAAAAATCAATTAATAAAGGATTTCTCTCAGGGACATTTCTCTCAGGGCATGTCAAAATTATTGGAAGATGTAGCCCAACATTTGGCACATGCATTTCCTTGGCATACTGATGACATCAACGAATTGTCCGATTCAATCTCACGCTAAATGAAACATATATTATTTTTTCTTTTGGCGCTGATTGTCGGGTATGCACATGCCGAATTGCCAACGTGCGTTCCTGCCAAAGACAATGCTAGATTGGTTTATGACATGGCCAACATGTTGCAACCGCAAGAAGTGCAACAATTGGAACAAAATCTTCAGGGATTCGCTAAAAAAACATCCAACCAAATTGTCATCATTACCCTCCCCGACTTGTGTGGATTTGAGCCCAGTGATTTGAGTTTTAAAATCATGGACGAATGGGGTATTGGACAAGCAGACTTGGACAATGGTGTTGTATTATTGATCAAACCCAAAACAACAGATAGCAAAGGACAGATTTTCATCGCGACGGGACGAGGACTAGAAGGTGCCCTACCTGATGGTAAAATTCATTTGATTTGGGAAAATGAAATGATACCTCAATTCAAGCAAAATCAATACTTCCAAGGCATACTCAACGGTCTTACAGTGATAGAACAACTGGCTGAGAAAGAATTTGACATTGATACCTACGCCAAGAAACACAAGGAAAAAAAAGACAAAGGCGGCTGGGTAGGGGTAGTGATTTTTGGTTTGATTGCCTTGATCTTCATTTTCGGAAAAAACAGAAACATGGCACGCGCCAACAACCTTCCTTTTTGGACAGCGTTTTGGTTGGCCAATTCCGGCCCTAGAAGTGGTTATTGGAACGACTTTAACAGCCGCAATGATGGCTGGGGAGGCGGAGGCGGTTTTGGTGGATTTGGTGGCGGTAGTTCTGGAGGCGGTGGCGCTGGCGGATCTTGGTAAACAACAACAAATAGACAATTTTGTATCATAATGAAATACGCTAAATGGATTGGAGGTGGATTGGGATGGGCACTCGGTGGACCCATTGGAGCATTGTTGGGATTCGCTTTCGGAGCAATCGTTGAAGACAAATCGCTAAGCACAACACAAAAGCAGAGCTATGATCCCAGAAGAGAAACCTCTTCTCAATACCAAAGACACAATACCCGTCAAGGAGATTTTACCTCTGCCCTATTGGTGCTCTCAGCAGCCGTAATGAAAGCAGATGGCAGACACATGAAAAGTGAATTGGATTATATCCGAGAAACTTTTCGGAAACAATTTGGTGAAGCCATCGCCGCTGAACAAATAGGGATTTTAAAAGAATTGCTCAACAAGGACATACCTGTCAAACAAATCTGCGATCAAATCAAATATTACATGGAACACCCCATGCGTTTGCAGTTGATTCATTATTTGTATGGTATCGCCAAAGCCGACGGCAGAGTAGATAAATCGGAAGCTGAATTGGTAGATCGTATAGCTTATTACATAGGACTTTCACAAGCCGATCGAGATTCAATCAAAGCCATGTTTTATGCTTCTACTGATAAATCATTCACCATCCTAGAAATCACCAAAGATGCGTCCGATGAAGAAGTAAAGAAAGCATTCCGCAAAATGGCCATGAAATACCATCCGGACAAAGTTCGTGACCTCGGTGAATCACATCAAAAGGCAGCACAAGACAAATTTATTGAAGTACAGAAAGCTTACGAAAGCATTTGCAAAGAGCGTGGCATGAAGTAAAGGCAATTAATTACTATCTTCGGAACAAGTATGAAGAAGTTAGTTTTAGTTGTCTTATGTATCACTTGGGTTTGGACATCCTTTGGTCAAACATATTTTCTCAATGGCAATGCCATAGCTACTGGAAATGACTGTTATCAGTTGACAAGCAGCGGTGGTACTCAAAATGGTACCGTTTGGTACGCGAATCAAATCAACCTTGTCGAAGATTTTGACATTACATTCAAAATGTACCTGGGCAATCTCGACGCCAATGGTGCAGATGGGATCTGTTTCGTTTTGCAAAATATCGGCACCAACGCAATAGGTGTAAGCGGAGGTGGCATGGGCTATCAGAGTTTCACGACTTCATTGGGTATTGAGTTTGACACTTGGCAGAACACCGATTCCGGCGATCCCAGTTATGATCACATTGCCATAGAAAAAAACGGTGTTGTCAATCATAATCTTGCGGAAAACATCGCCGGTCCAGTTCAGATGGACGCTACGGATGTCAATACTGAAGACAATACAGATCATGTGGTACAAATCAAATGGGATGCATCAGCTCATTTGATTCAAGTTTATTTTGACTGTGTTTTTCGTTTGCAAGCGACCATTGATATTTCCAATGAGATTTTCAATGGCCAATCCTATGTGTACTGGGGCTTCACAGCCGCAACAGGAGGCGCAGTAAACACGCACCGCGTTTGTTTGGAACCCGATATTTTGGCCTCCGCTGAAAACGTTCAAGCATGTCCAGGCACCAGTGTTCAAATTAACGCTGGCCCATCTCAAACCGGTGTTTACAATTGGACACC
>JBDLUK010000166.1:0-6588 GCA_039805365.1 Bacteroidota bacterium
GCAAACAATATTCCGGCCATGGTTAAAAAAGCAACACCGCTATACAAAGCATACAAGGATGCAAACCACTTGGATGAATCATGGTTTAAAACATTTACAGGACCCATACCCGTTAAGATCATTGAACTATTGTAAAGTGAGTCAAGCCAACCCAAACCTTCCGTCCAATGGTAACCCAATGTACCCAAAGCCAATGAGAATGCTACGAATACCAGCGTGTAACCAGCATAGCGCAATTGGCGCTTGAGATAATCTGCATTGCTGATTACTGGCGTTTTCTTGTGTTCAAACCGCATTGCTTTGATATTAATTTTTAAACTTTTGCCAACCTTCTTCTTGATGCGTTAAGCATCGATCTTCAAACTCTTCTTGCCAACTTATCCATGACCATTTGGATGATACACAAACAGTCTTGTTCAAAGGAACATACAATACCACGCGCACCTTTTGCGCCCGATATGGCGATGATTTTGGAGTAAAGATAAACGGATCGACAGACCATTGATTCCCTTCCAATTGCGAATTCCATCTAATTTCTTGAGCATTCTTTCCTGCTTCAGCCAATCGACTCCCTCTAGACTCATATTCTACTTCATAATAAAACTGACTTCGGTCTGTTTGCTCAATTCTAAAATTCACCCCAGCACCATAAACTCTAGAATCTTCTGTTTCGGTATATAATTCCAAAAACTCATTTCCATCATCTTCACCGCTTCTTCCAAAAAAGAAAGGATCATCATTTACTTTTAGAATCAAAGTATCGGAATTGACTTGCGATAAAACTTCCCTGTGTGATAGGGTTGCCGGTGTATCAAATTCTTCGGTTAAAATCCAACCGCCATAAAACAGTGCGACTATTCCAAAAACGAAAAAGACAGTGGTCATTCCATGAAACCATCTTTTGCGACCGCCTATTCCAAAAATCCATCTCACCCCTGTATACATGAGACTTAAAGCAGGACCTGCCAATACAAGAACGATTCCCCAGGTAATCCAAACGCCTTGACCAAATGGTAAAAGTAGATTCATCGCCTCTGCATAACTCAACTCGCTGTCCCACCACTGAAAATCTACAAGTACCAATGATGCCATCATCAAAATCACGATACCCATTCCCAAAAGCAACGCCATCCCGCCAAGAAAAATGGCTAAAAATTTGCCCACCCCGCTAATCCAAGGACGACCTCCTTTCCTTTGATTTTCTTCCATCTGACGACCCCAACGTTTCACATTCTCTGTCGCCTTCAAGCTTTCCTCTTTCACCATCTTTTGTATATTCTCCAAATTCACCTCAGATCCCTTCATTCTTAATCGCTCAGCTGTTGATCTGGCAGGTGGTATTAAAGCCCATGCAATGAGATATGCTATGAATGCGGTACCAAATGAAACAAACATTAAAACCACCATCACCACGCGTAAGACCAGAGGATCCCAACGCAAATAATGACTCAGACCAGAGCACACCCCACCAACAACCGCATCTTGCTCGTCCCTAAAAATTTCACGGTAATCATGTTGCACCGAATCTACCAGCGGTGGAGTTTTAAATCCTTCTGCCTCACTCTCATCTTGCGAACCAAATACCTCCGGCTGACCCAATATGGCAATCATTTCTAAAACGTCGTTTAAATCAATAGCCCGCTGGCTCTTTTGTAAACGATCCTCAAAAATCTCGCCTATGCGAAGCTCAATGTCAGATATGATTTCGTCTTTATGCGTATCCATTCGCAAGATGCGATCTATCCCATCTAAATACAAACGCAATCGCTCGTAGGCTAAATCATCCATTTGAAAAATACGATGACCCAATTGTATACTTAATGTCGACTTCATGATTTTGTGATTTGATTAACTGCAAAAGCCAGCTCTATCCAGGTTTTTTGCATCTCCTTTAAAAATATTTTCCCTTGAGGTGTTAAGCTATAATACTTGCGCGGCGGACCCTGAGCACTCTCCTCCCATCTGTACTGAAGCAGTTCATCATTCTTCAGTCTGGTCAGCAAAGGGTAAAGTGTTCCTTCTACGACAATTAATTTGGCACTTTTCAATGCCCCTATCAAGTCTGAAGGATAAGCCTCTCCCTTTTTGAGTATCGATAAAATACAATACTCCAATACCCCTTTGCGCATTTGCGCTTGCACATTTTCTATATCCATTTCAATAATTGACATTACAAAGATATATTTTATATACAGTACTTGGTTATACAAAATACTAAAATTTGAAAAAACCCATCGCTGGGTTCTTCAAAATATCTGAATTTGGTGACTAATCTTTGCACCAACGTTTACCATACGTCCTTTGTTGGTGAACAAATTGCACCCAATAAACTCCGGGTGACCATTTGGAAGAAATTACCTCATGCCACTCATTTTCTACCCAATTCCTGTAAACCTCTCTTCCCATCAAATCCCATATCACAACTTCACTTCCACCCATTGGCAGCGGACCAATTGTCAATTCCGAACTACCTGGATTTGGATATATCGTCCACTCTGGAATCTTCGAAGCTTCAGAAACAGTTATAGAAACTGAATCTGTTGTAAAAAAAGCCAATCCACCCCCAGAATGACCCATGATCATATCCAACGAACCCTCACCACTAAAGTCACCAAATACCACTGAAGAACGATCTCCTTCACGCATATCCTGCCATTGCTCATCTATCAATTGTCCTACGTTGGGCAAATTGCTCTGAAACTGAAAATGATTCACCCAACCTTTTTCGCAACCCAAATACAAATCCCAAAAGTTTCCCTCTCCTTTAACCAAAGCTGGAACACTAAATCCATCCAATCCTAGATAACTAGATGCTTGCGCCCCGGCCAAATTTTCTGTTACCAACGACCAACTTGGAACTTGAGCAGTTCCAACATTTTTATAAAAATTGACATTACCCGATTTTTCTCCAGATACCAAATCCAAAAGACCATCTTCATTGATGTCCACCAACAATGGCGTAGAACTCTGCCCTAAATCAATCACAGTTCCTGTCGCATCTGACAACAATTGTGTGGCACCAAATGCCGGTGAGAGGTTTGTACCGATATTTCTAACCAAATACAAATTTCCATTCAACTCTCCCAAAATCAAATCACCATCGCCATCGTTGTCCCAATCACCCCAAGAAGGATAAATATTTTGAAAATTCAACGATGACAAATTCATCCAATCTTGGGAAATCCAATTCAATTGCCATTGACCATTAATCGTATCATTTCGCAACAGATGAATACAAGACTTGTTTGTTAGATTCTCCGTATCATAGTAACGCGCCGCCAATAGGACATCCAAATCTCCATCTCCATCCACATCGGCAGAGACAGGATGAGCACCAACGCCAACATCAATACTTTGATTTTGTAAAAAATCTGTTGATGCAAAAATCCAATCTGGCTGACTTTCCGTCCCTTGATTGATGTACAACCAAACAGACTTGCGGTCCTCAGCACCAAAAATGGCATTGGGGGCGACCAACAAATCTGGAACACCATCATTGGTCACATCTTCATAATAAGCAGCTGGAAACAAATGCAAATCAACAGGTGGGGACATAGGAAACTGAGTAGTAAAGGCAACCGCGCTATCGGGACCCTGGGGTGTATCTACCAAATAAACAGCAGCCAAATTGGGTTCTGTTACATCACCAATGATCAAATCTTTGATCCCATTGCCATTCAAATCAATGGCCGCTAATGTTCCACCTGTATGTTTGGCTGATTTTGACTTTGGATTCAACACATTCAATGGACATGAAAACTGGTCTCCGATAAAAAGTGTAAAACTCTCAGCGGCTTCAGAAACCATTCCATAACAGCGGTTGACACAATTAAATTCTACCACATCACAATTCCCATTTTGCGCTTGCTGAGATTGATAATAGTAAATACCCGTGCTCGACTCGGTATTGGTAAGTACATCCAAATCACCATCGCCATCAATATCCTCAATGACCGGAACATCTACACTCATGCAATACAAAGGCGCATTGAAGGGACCACCACCCAAATCATAGTCTGACTTCAACAACTGCAAATTATCATAAGGCTCAAATGAAAGCACTCCTGTAACTGGCGTTGTATTGATGTACAAAACCAAACCTGATTGATAATTGGTCACGATGTCTTCATAACCGTCGCAATTCATATCGCGAAGAAGCGCCCAGGTATTCAATTTGGGAAATAATGCCTCGAATTGGGGTGAATGATACCAATATGATTGGCCAGCAGTATTTGAAGTTTGCACAAACACCAATTTGCGGTCACCTTGGCGATCAAAAACAAACAAATCCTTGGTTCCATCACCATTCACATCAATATTGGAAAACTGAGGTGCGTTGAGGCCTCCCATCCAAGGATTGGCCAAAAAATAATTGTCTACCTGAACAGGAACACTGGCATTTCGTTGCCAAATCTGCGCTTGTCCATTGAATGCAAGGATCAAAGAAAGGAAGATGAAAATTCTATTCGCCATGTTCCGAAATTAGTCACATCTTTGCATTGTTATGGAAAAATGGTGGATTTTAATATTGGTCACTGCAGGTACATTGACTACACTTTGGTTGGGCTTTCAAAAATGGTTGAATTGGCAACAACAGAATGCGCTGTATCAGGAAAAAAATGCCCGTAAAAATGCATTAACTCCGCTTCGTGTATCGGCATTGGAAAGGTTGACCATTCTGCTCGAGAGAATAACGCCTACAAGTCTTATTCTTCGCTATCCTGTAGCTCAATTGACCGCTGCTCAATTGCAATTTGAAATTACCAAAAGCATTCGTGAAGAGTACGAGCACAATATCGGTCTACAATTGTATGTAGATGCCCAAACATGGCAAGCCATTGTCTTTGCCAAAGACAGCACCTTGGAGTTATTCAAAAGTGCCTTTCAACATGTGGGTCCTGAAGCATCCTCTATTGAATTGAGTAATATTATTTTTCAATTGGAATCTGAAACCAAGAATCTAGTGATTCAGATTGCGCTTGGCAAATTAAAAGAAGAGATGGACCGTTTGTGATCCATCCCTTGAATTTTCTGATATCTGTTTTTCCAATTAAGCGTTTCTGTTGACCGCATTCAGGTCTTCAAAAGCAGACTTCAATCGTTGAACAAAAGTCTTTTCTCCTTCTCTCATCCAAACACGTGGATCGTAATATTTCTTGTTGGGTTTCTCAGCCCCTTCTGGATTTCCTATTTGTGATTGCAAATAAGCAGATTTATCTGACATATAGTTGCGAATACCTTCCATGAAGGCCCATTGCATGTCTGTATCAATATTCATTTTGATCGCACCGTAACTGATCGCTTCGCGAATCTCTTCACGCGTTGATCCGCTTCCTCCGTGAAATACAAAATTTATGGGTTTCTCAATTGTATTGAATTTCTCCTGAATAAACTTCTGAGAATTGTTCAAAATGATGGGTTGTAATTTAACATTACCTGGTTTGTACACACCATGGACATTACCAAATGCTGCAGCGATTGTAAATCTTGAACTCACTTTCAACATGTGCTCGTATGCAAACGCAACCTCTTCTGGTTGAGTATATAACTTGGAACTATCTACATGGCTATTGTCTACACCATCTTCTTCACCGCCTGTAACACCCAACTCAATTTCCAATGTCATGCCCATCTTGGCCATTCTTTCAAAATACTGAACTGAAAGTTCAATATTCTCTTGAAGCGACTCTTCTGAAAAATCCAACATGTGCGAAGAGAAAAGAGACTTTCCATTTTGCTCAAAAAACTTTTCGCCATGGCTCAACATTCCATCCATCCATGGAAGAAGATTTTTAGCGCAATGGTCTGTATGAACAATAACAGGTACTTTGTAAAGTTCTGCCATCATGTGAATGTGATGAGCACCGCTCACTGAACCGGCAATGGCTGCTTCTTGCTGTCCATTGGATAAACCTTTGCCACCATAGAAAGCACCACCACCATTGCTGAATTGAATAATCACAGGAGAATTTAACTCCTTGGCTGTTTCCAAAACAGCATTGACACTGTTGGTTCCTATAACGTTAACAGCGGGTAAAGCATACCCTCTATCCTTGGCATCGTTAAGAACTTCTGTTACTTGATCTCCTGTTAAAACTCCGGGTTGAAAACGCATGATGTATTTTTTAATTTAAACAAATGTAATCAATTGAACTATTGACTGATAATCTGATCCACTTTGAAATGGGCTCTTTCTGTCAAAAAAACAGATTTCAATTGCGACCTATTGTCCCAATCGTAAAGGCGTGAAACCAACAATTTCAGAACTTCCAATTTATCATCTTCCAATTCAAATAAATTCATCACTATGACGCATTGCTCTACAGTACAACATACGCCCGGAGCCAAGAAACCGATGGTTTTAATTTTCTGGGATGAGATGGGAGATGACGTAATGCTCTGAACAAACTGTTCAAATTGATCTTTGGACATTGGGTCTTGACAATGGCTATCACCATGATAAACATTATCCAATTGAGGCAATGCGGAAAGTTCTTCTTCAGTGGGAACCCAAGGTGACTCGCCCGACAATACCCATTTGTATGCCTCTTTTACTTTTTGCATTTGAAAGGATTGCTCCATCCCACT
>JBDLUK010000167.1:0-7034 GCA_039805365.1 Bacteroidota bacterium
GGTAATTCTAGTCTGTATTCCCCCATGACATCAGAGACTGTTCCATAACCTGTACCAACAGCGGTAACAATAGCACCAATAACGGGCTCACCTTTTTTCTGTTCGTTGATTTTACCAAAAACCACATAGGTTTTGGAGTTGAGATTTTGCGCTTCTGATATTGAAAACAGACCTTGCAATACCACAGCGGTAAACAGTAAAATTATTTTTTTCAGCATGGTGCAAAATTTGCCCAACAAGAAAAAGAGATTGTGACGCCGAAATTAAGGCTTTGTTAAGAGGTGCTTGTTGGCGGTTGAATACTTCCCATAAGATCTGACCAAAGTTTTTGGAACAATTCAAGGACTTCTTCATTCAATCCATACTTGCATTGAGCACCAAAAATTCTACCTTTGATTAGTCCTACTCGCTTTAGTTCCCTAAGGTGTTGGATAACTGTTGTTGGCGCAACGTCAGGAATACTCACTATTTCACCTTCAATCCACCCACCTTTTTCAGCCAGAGCCTTAAGAATCAGTAATCGGGCAGGATGTCCAATAGACTTGGACAAGGTAGCCAGTTGATGCAGGTTGGTATCTTCGTAGTTCGTGCGCTTCATTCCTTCGCAATGTGATAGAATTCACGTGACTACAATGTTAGAAGAAGATTAAAAAATTGTATATAAATGAAAAATCCATCGCTACTTACGTAACACTGGATTAACAAATGATTTTATTTTCGCTTAGTAGTTGAACTGCATTTGAATTCTTAACAAATGTCCCTTTTCATTGTAATCAGGAGTGGCGCGATCGGCATATTGGCGGTGCGAACTTAGATATGACGCAGTCATTTCAAAATTCCTAACAGGAATCCATTCAATTCCGGCTTCCCATTCATTTACTTTGTAACTACGAGCATCTTTTTCCATCTTCTTACCACCGTCAAAGTATTGGGCGCGAACAAACGGTTGGAAAACTTGTCCTTTAATCTCTTGTCGGTAACTTATGGTTGCAAATCCTCCGGTAAGCTTTTGTGTCATGATTGAATCTAAAACGCTGTTGTATTCGGGACCTCTACCAACTGTATATTCGGCTAAAATCCCCAGAGGTCTCGGTTGCATCATAATCCCAATAGCCACTCTTTCATCATCATACTCTTTGTCGTCTGTGTAACTTACTCCGGTTGAAAGTGCATCATCTGTCATGACATACCTTCCGGAGTAGGCCATTACACCAGGCTCAATGATTTGATTCTTGATTCTGAAGGGGTAGCTCAATTTTGCAACGACATGCAGTTGATCGTTTAATTCAGGTTTGTTGGCGGTTTGACCATTGTACAAACCAACAGTAAATACGCCGTAATCGCCCATGCCTTTGTTGCCATTTGCTGCTAGGGTATCTCTTTGAAGTTTTCTGATTTTTTCAGGTGCCCACATAAAAAATGCACCGAAATCACGCTCATTAGGCACCGCACTATTTAGTGCATCTGAACGATCAAACGGCAGACGATTTGAAGAGCTCTGCATGTTTTCAAAGCCATATGGAACTTTACTTTGTCCAAACCTTATTCGGTATTCATTTTTATCGTCCAGACCCAAATCAAAATAGGCATCTCTCACCTGTAAATAGTGAAGGTTCTGTGACTTGTCTGCTTTCACATTGATTGTTCCTGCATAATCGAACTGAATGTAAGCAAAAACTCGTTGGTGAACTTGGCCTTGGTATACAAGGCGCGCTCTTCTGAAGGCAAAAGAATTGTTGTCACCCCAAGATTTGTCGCATTGTTCACATTTTAAATCTGGATTTGACTCTAGCAATCTATTGTAGCGGAATTGGGCATATCCGCTAAATCGCATTTTGTCGTACCATTTTTTTTCTTCTGATTTGGGTTTTTCATTTGCTGTTGTTGATACGCTTGGGCTACTTTGCGCCGTGGCAAACAATCCAATCAACAAGAAAGCATAAGTAGTTAAGATTCTCATAACATATAATTTATGGTCGGCAAAACTAGATGTTGGAAAATAGTTTATGTGTCAAACCAGAGTTATGAGTTTGTTAAGAGAAAGTTATGCGAAAAAATGTTGATAATGCATGGAATGTCCGGTAAAGAGCCGCTCTGAATCGTAGCTTTATACTTCCTTGTAGGAAATTAAGTGCCTTGCGTTCTAGTGGCCCCCTGTAGGATAATAATTTTCATAAAAGCAATGCTTTCTTAACATTGGCATAACATTTCAAGCCGTAGTTTGCTGCAAAATAATAAATATGAAAATCAGTTCACTTTTCTCTTTTATGGTTCCAAAGAATGGATTGTTCTTTGACCTTTTCGCGGAGGACACAGCTAATTTGGTTGAGCAAGCAAAAAGATTTAATCAGTTGTTTACTGCAACAGATAAGAATGAGCTTTCAGCAATCATCCGTGATATCCGGGATTTGGAGCACAAAGGAGATGAAATGACGCACAAGATTTTCTTGGAATTGGCCGATAATTTCATTACACCATTTGATCGTGAGGATATCCATGCTTTGGCTGCCAGTATTGATGATATTGCAGATTATATCAATGGTTGCGCATCAAGAATTCAATTGTATGGTGTTACAGAGTTTAGTAAGCCCATGGAAATGATGAGCGAAGTTTTATTGAAGCAGGTTGTTGAGATAGACACAGCAATTCGTGATTTGAGAAATATGCGCAATGCCCAACGTGTTCGTGATGCCATTGTTCGCATTAACTCATTAGAGAATCATGCTGACGATATTTTTGATGAAGCAATTGCACGATTATTTTCTGAGCAAGACAATGCCATGGTATTGATCAAGCAGAAAGAAGTATTGAGCAGTTTGGAAACCGCCACAGATAAGTGTGAGGATGTTGCCAACGTTTTAGAAAGTATCTTGGTCAAAAATTCTTAATCCATTATGGAATATTCAACTTTTTTAATTGTCATCATTGCGCTTGCTTTGATTTTTGATTTCATCAATGGTTTTCATGATGCGGCCAACTCGATTGCAACAGTGGTGTCCACAAAGGTCCTAACTCCGTTTCAAGCTGTAGTTTGGGCAGCGTTTTTCAATTTTGTGGCATTCTTTATCTTTAAAGATCACAGTGTGGCCAACACAATTGCAAAAACAGTTCAGGATCAATTTACCTCACCTGAAATGCATCCACTTCCAATGATTTTCGCTGGATTGCTTTCGGCCATTGCTTGGAACTTGATTACTTGGTGGTATGGAATTCCTTCTTCTTCATCACATACTTTGATTGGCGGATTTGCAGGAGCGTTTGTTGCTGCGTTTGGTTGGGAAGCCGTTCGTGGTGGAGTAGTGGGTGCCACGGCAATTTTTATTGTTGTGGCTCCTGTTACAGGTATGATCATGGCTTACTTAATTTCTATTTGGTTTTTAAATTCGTTTAGAAAAGGCCCTTGGATGAAATTGGTTTCTTTAGCAATTATTGCAGGAACAACTTGGTTGGTCTGGAATGCATTAGAATTCAAAAAGGATTTCAATGGCGGTGCGTCATATACTCTGGTATTCGAAGAGAAAGTAGATAAAGAGAAATTGAAGTCAGCGCTTAAGATTACGGATGAAGTTACATTAAAGGAGTATTCTCCAATTATTAAGGCTGGTAAAGATAGTACTGGTGCAGAGGATAAGTCAGGGACGATATATGTTGTACGTACGGACTACAAGAAGAAAGTAGGGGAGACTGAGGTGAATGCTGAAGTTACTTCTACGATCGAGAAAAAATTGAAGAAGAAGATTGAAACACCTTTTGCCATTGCAGATGCGCACAAAATTGGTGCTGATGCAGAAGAGAAAGAGCGTTTTGATAGTTCCAATTTGAAAGCTGATTTTGAAACGTATTGGTTGAAAGTTTTCTTCCATGGAAGCAACTTCAAATGGATATTGTTGGGATTCATTGTTGTGGTGATGGGGGTATTTACTTTGTTCTTGAGTTCTTTGAATAACTCCAGAGCCAATCATTGGTTCAAAAGATTGCAGTTGTTCTCCTCTGCTGCATTCAGTGTGGGTCATGGAGGTAATGATGCTCAAAAAGTAATGGGTATTATCACCATTGCTTTGATTGCTAACGGGAATATTACAACCATGAAAGAAATGCCCAATTGGGTGCCTTTGGCCTGTTATGCTGCAATTGCCATTGGAACAATGAGCGGTGGTTGGAAGATTGTAAAAACCATGGGTAATAAAATTACCAAGGTGACACCATTCGAGGGGGTTGCTGCAGAAACGGCGGGTGCGATTACATTGTTCTTCACAGAAGGTATGAAATTTCCATGGAAATTGGGTGGTGAAGTAATTAAAGGTATTCCTGTGAGTACCACACATACCATTACCGGTTCGATCATCGGGGTGGGTATTACCAAGCGCATCAGCGCAGTTAAGTGGGGTGTAACTGGTAAGCTTTTAGTGGCTTGGATTATTACAATTCCAATTTCAGCTGCTATGGGTGCACTGTTTTACTACGCTTGCTTGATGTTCGGAATCAAGTAATGGATGTATGATGAAATAAAAAAGCCTCGAAATTTCGAGGCTTTTTTTTGATGTATCAGTCAGTTTATTCAGCTTCCTCAGTGGGTTCTTGGGCAACAGCAAAGTCCAACATAGATTTGCTTTGCAATAGATTGTACCATTGGAAGAACTTTTTCAAGTCACTCTCATAAACGCGGTCCTGGTCGTAGTTCGGAAGAACCTTGAGCATGGCTTCACGAATTTCTTTTCCTGAAGATTTGTGGCTAGGTCCAGCCTCTCCGTTAAATACACTTTTAGCATTTTCAAGCACCTCACGCAATGCGATGTCTTCTTCAGTGGTAAACATACTGATGTCCGACAACGTGCTTACTTTCTGTGATGAGTGGATGGGGTGACGATTGCCGTCCAACAATGATTCTGCAATCACCACATTCTTTCCGCCGCTGATCACTTTAAAAAGTCCTGGCTTTCCCGATACGGTGATGATTTTTTCCAATTCTACTTTCATAATTATTTTGATGAATGACCCAAATCTAATCATGAAATGATTTCTTTCTTGTTAAACCTTCCATTTTCAATTAAAATTATCTTTGTAGAATGAATTCAGAATGGAAAAAGGGTGATTTGGTAAGATTTCTTAATGATGAGGGGCAAGGTACCATCACAGAAATCAATTGGGAAAAAGGGGAAGCGATGGTTGAGGATGAAAGTGGTTTTTCCTTTCCACATCCTATTGCTGAATTGGTTCAAGTAAAATCCATGGAGTATGAAGCCAAGCGCTATGCGCATTCGCAACAGGATGTGCAAGTGCATCTGGAACGCAACACACATGATCAGGCTCTGAAGAGAATCAATCGCGACTTTAAATTGTTGTATAAGAATGAACTGGCTTCTTCAGAACGTAGAAGAGGGGAGTTGATGGAAGTGGATTTGCATATCCATCATTTGATTCATTCTCATGAGGGCATGTCCAATGGTGAAATCATTTCTATCCAATTGGAGCATTTTGAGCGCATGATGCGAATTGCTGTAAAGGACAAAATAAGAAAGATCGTTTTCGTCCATGGAGTGGGGCAAGGGGTATTGAGAGGCGAAATACGACGTATGCTCAAGGATTATTATCCCCAATGTCAATACAGAGATGCATCTTGGCAACAATATGGCCAAGGTGCAACAATGGTGGAATGGTGATTATTTCACCTTCCCTTCGCTAGGCTCGAATTTTATGGATGCAGAGTTGATACAATATCTCAAACCTGTTGGAGCAGGCCCATCTGTGAAGACATGTCCCAAGTGCCCTCCGCATTTGCTACATGTAACTTCTGTGCGAATCATACCATGAGTTTTGTCCACATGTTCAGAGATTACACTGTCTTGTGTGGGCTTAAAATAGCTTGGCCATCCGCACCCCGAATCAAATTTGCTTGAAGATTCAAATAGTGGTGTTCCACATCCGGCACAATGGTATTGCCCTTTTTCATGGTGGTTCCAGTATTCACCAGTGAATGCTCTTTCGGTTCCTTTTTCTCTTAAAATTCTGTATTGCTCAGGAGTCAATACTTGCTTCCACTCTTCTTCAGTTTTCATAGGTGCTTGTTTAATTTCTTGTTTCGTCTCAATGGATAAATTACTAGTATGTGTTTCAGGAAGGGTTCTGCAGCTCATCCATACAAGGGCAGAGAAAATGAGTAATTGAATCTGTTTCATGATCAATGAACTTTTTATAAGTTGAGATATTGCGCAGTGACAGACTTAGAACCTTTCTTTTTGCATTCTTTAAGAGGTCCTTGGAAAATCAATTGCCCTCCTTTGTTTCCTCCTTCAGGACCCAACTCAATCAGCCAGTCGGCACAAGCAATGATATCTGTGTGATGCTCGATGGTCAGGATGGTATGACCTTCATTGAGCAGCGCTTCAAAACTGGACATCAATTTGGATACGTCGTGCGCATGCAAACCGGTGGAAGGTTCATCAAACAAAAACAATGTATGTTCCTGATTTTTCTTGGACAAAAAACTGGCTAGTTTGATCCGCTGTGCCTCTCCGCCGCTCAATGTGGAACTACTTTGTCCCAATGAGACATACCCCATACCTACATGTTGTAAGGGACGCAATTTGGTGATAAGGTTTTTATGAATCCGTGACGTCGGGTGTTCAAAGAAAACCACCGCTTCGTCTACCGTCATTTCCAATACATCCGAAATGCTTTTCCCTTTGTATTCTACTTCAATTACTTCGTCCTTGAATCTTTTCCCTTTGCAGGATTCACAAACCAATTGAACATCTGCCATGAATTGCATGGAAACGGTCTGCACGCCTTCCCCTTGGCAAGATTCACATCTTCCACCATCTACGTTAAATGAGAAATGAGTTGGCGTTAACCCACGTTGGTTAGAGCCTGGCTGAGATGCAAAGATTTCTCTGATTTCGTCGTAGGCTTTTAAGTAGGTTATCGGATTGCTTCGTGAACTTCTTCCAATGGGATTTTGATCAACAAAAATGACATGCTTTATTTTCTTCAGCGCACCGCCTAGTTGCGTGTATTTATTGGATCCACTGATGGGC
>JBDLUK010000168.1:0-21631 GCA_039805365.1 Bacteroidota bacterium
ACCTCCGGAAAAAATGAAAAAATTGAAATAACTGTAACTCGTGGAGTAGAATTGGAACATGGCGATTATTTCATATTAAACCAACCCAATGGACAAAACTACTATTTCTGGTTTGACAATGAAGCATGGGTAAGTAATGGGGATCCATCTTTAACTGGAAGACCGGGTGTAGCCATATCATACACGTACAATGACGCCGATACTACGATTGCTCGAAAAGTAGAGGAAGCCCTTGACTCTGTGTTGAGCAATTCATTTGAGATTTCAAGAAGTGGTGATATGTTGTACTTAAATGCCAATAGCAATACCGAAATTCCAGATCCAGATGATGTGACCACTTCTTTTGTTATAGATATTGCCCAACAGGGCGAATCGGATATCATCGGAGAAAATTTGCCGATGGCCAATGAACGCGTTTATCTGATCTATGGAGATGGATCTTTCTACAACGAATCCGCAAGAACAGGTGCATTTGGAGATTTCCAATTTGACAATCTTCAAGTTGGGGAATACCAAGTTTATGTCATGTCAAAGGATCCTCTAACAGGAGAGATGACCAAGCAAATCTTAGAAAAGGTTTCTATCACATCTGAAGAAAGTATCGTTGAAACATCAACTTTTTTCATTGAACATTGATGCGCAGAAAGTTTGGATTATTGGCTTTATTATTTTGCTTTGCGAATGTCCGGGCTCAGCAACCCCTGATGCTATGGACTGGTGCAAGTGCTCAATATAAAGCCGGAAAAAATTGGAATTTCGAATGCGGCTTTCAAAATAGGTGGGACTTTTCTAAAAAACTTGTCGCCCAACAAAGCTTCTCTGGGGAGATTGAATTTGGGGGCATCAAAAAAATAGATTTATTGGCCAATTATCGTTGGTCGCGATTCCCGAACAGCCACAGCGAAATCAATCAAGAGCAATGGGCCAGCGCTAACCGATTGGGTATTGGCGCGGAATGGAAAATTTTCAAGACTTTCATTAAAAACACATCGGATCAATTGAATTACCGTGTGCTTCTCCAATCAGAAACTGCACTATTTAAGCGAGACAAAAACATTTTAAGACATCGATTGCTTTTAAAACCCGACATCCGAGGAAAAAAATGGAACCCCTTTGTTTCGGCTGAGTTCTTTTATCGTTTCAATGCCAATCAATATTGGATTGATGACCAATTAATGGTGCAAGGGGCTGCAAGGGAATGGCGTTGGACAGGTGGTATTTCTTATAAAATTAACGATAGAAATAAATTGCAAATAAGTACGTCTTATCGAGATTTTCAGAATAACAAAACAGACTATTGGTTGGCCAATTTGGACTATAGCTTCAATATCAACCCCAAGAAAAAAATGAAGACCGCTAAACCAGCTGATTCTAACGAACACCAATAAACTTGTGCGTTTGAAGACTCAAACGCCAACTTGGGTTTTGTGTTAAATGTGCCATGATGATTGGCAAAACATCATCTTGTCTTTCCCATTCTGGTTGCAATAGGTTTTGACATCCTGGGGCAACACGCGCTGAAAGCTCAACAGCCCATTGAATATCGGATGGATGAAAAACGATAACCTTCAATTCACTGGCAATCTGAAATATTTCTTCCGTTGGCTTTTTAAACTTCTTCGGAGAAAATGTGATCCAATCCCATTCACCTGATAGCGGATGGGTGCCACTTGTCTCAATATGGGTTTTGATTCCCTTTGCTCTAAGCAAGCGGGTTAAAGTATCCAAATTGTGCATCAGGGGTTCGCCACCCGTAATGATCACACGATTTGCACCACTTTCAATTACTTCTTCGACCAATACTGAAATCTCTTTTTTGGGATGATCCGATGCATTCCAAGACTCTTTCACATCACACCAAACACATCCTACATCACAACCGGCCAAACGAATAAAATAGGCAGGACAACCTGTATACACCCCTTCACCTTGGAGCGTATAAAATTGTTCCATGACCGGTAAACTTTCCATGAATTAGGATTTCAATTCTGCAAACAAATCGTACATCTCGGCGTCTGTTACAACAGCCTGAACAAAGTCACCAATGCGCAAATAATTATCTGGAGAATGAATGATCACCTCGTTGTCCACTTCCGGAGAGTCATATTGCGTTCTTCCAATGAAGTACTCCCCTTCTGCTCTATCAATGAGCACCTTCACCTCCTGTCCTACTTTGGCCTGGTTCTTTTTCAAGGAAATTTCAGATTGAATTTCCATGATCTCATTTGCGCGTTTCTTTTTAACGCGAGCTGGAACATCATCCTTCAATGAAAAAGCATGGGTGTTCTCTTCATGCGAGTATGTAAATACACCTAAGCGATCAAACTCCGTTTTTTTCACCCAATCCTTTAACTCTTGGAAATCATCCTCAGTCTCACCTGGGAATCCTGTAATCAAAGTTGTACGCAGCGCGATGTTATTTACCCTGTCACGGATAGTCGCAATGAGATCATCCGTCTTTTCACGTGTGATACCGCGACGCATGGCTTGCAACATTTTGGTTGTACCATGTTGCAAAGGCATATCCAAATACTTACAGATATTGTCGCGCTCATTCATGACATCCAATACATCCAATGGAAATCCACTGGGGTATGCGTACTGTAGACGAATCCAATCAATGCCTTCAACATCTGATAGGTGTTTCAACAAATCTGAAAGCTTTCTGTCTTTGTACAAGTCCAACCCATAAAAAGTCAAATCTTGTGCAATCAAAATCAATTCTTTGACTCCGTTCTTGGCCAAACCTTTGGCTTGATTCACCAAGTCCTCCATGGGTGTGGAAGTGTGCTTTCCGCGCATCAAAGGGATGGCACAGAAAGAACATGGACGATCACAACCCTCAGCTATTTTGAAGTAGGCGTAGTGACTTGGAGTAGTCAACAAACGCTCACCTACCAATTCATGCTTGTAATCTGCTTTTAAAGTTTTTAAAAGTCGAGGCAATTCTCTTGTCCCAAAGATGCCATCCACTTCTGGAATATCTTTTTCAAGTACATCTCTGTATCGTTCTCCCAAACATCCCGTCACAAGCACCTTGTCGACGTTACCTTTTTCCTTCTCTTTTGCCCAAGCCAAAATGGTATTGATACTTTCCTCTTTGGCATTGTCAATGAATCCGCAAGTGTTGATGATGACAATAGAGGCATCTTGATCTTCGGATTCATGTTCGACTTGATAGTCATTGGCCTTTAATTGCGCCATCATGACTTCAGAATCGAAAATATTTTTGGCGCAACCCAAGGTTACGACATTGACTTTGTTCTTCTTTAATGTTTTGGTTTTCATCCTTCGTTACCGTCAGTGAATAATGAGTCTACAAATTCAAATCGATTAAAGATTTGTAACTGTTCGGGTTTCTCGCCAACTCCGATATACTTCACAGGAATACTAAATTGATCGGAAATTCCAATAACAACACCACCTTTAGCTGTCCCATCGATTTTAGTAATCGCCAAGGCATTGACATCAGTAGCTGCTGTAAATTGTTTGGCTTGTTCAAATGCATTCTGCCCGGTAGATCCGTCCAAAACCAAAAGCACCTCGTGCGGTGCATTGGGAACAATCTTGTCCATCACACGTTTGATTTTGGTCAACTCATTCATCAAACCCACCTTGTTGTGCAATCGTCCGGCAGTATCAATAATCACAACATCTGCATTACTGGCTACTGCATGTTGAAGCGTATCAAAAGCTACAGAGGCGGGATCTGAACCCATATTCTGCGCAATTACCGTGGCTTGTGCACGTTCACCCCAAACTTTCAACTGGTCGATGGCTGCAGCACGGAAGGTATCTGCAGCACCCAAAACAACTTTCTTACCTTGCTTTTGTAGCTGATAAGCCAGTTTGCCAATGGTGGTCGTTTTACCTACACCATTTACCCCAACTACCATGATTACATAAGGACCTTGAACTTTGGGAATAAAAACATCTTCCGAATCTTCTCCTTCGTATGAAGCCAAAAGCAAAGAAATCTCTTCGCGCAAAATCCTATTCAATTCCGAGGTGCCCATGTACTTGTCTTTGGTCACACGTTCCTGAATCTTTCCAATAATTTTTATTGTGGTGCTAACGCCGACATCGGAAGTAATTAGCACTTCCTCCAGATTGTCCAACACTTCATCATCGATAGAAGACTTACCCACGACAATGCGAGCAAGCTTAGAAAAAAGACCTGTTCTGGTTTTCTCTAATCCCTGATTGAGCGTTTCTTTTTTCTCAGAAGAGAAAAGGCGTTTAAAAAAATTCATACTATTTGTATTAGAACAAAAAAAGGCCTTTTCTTTCGAAAAAGCCTTTCAAATAATATCAATAACTGATTAGGCTTTTGTAAACCAGTCAGCGATTTTGTCATTGTGTACGATCTCTTCCTTGAAAGAGTACGAACCTGATTTTGGCGACTTCACCATTTTAATCACCTTGGTGTGGTTCTTACCACCACCTGTTTGCAATGTTGCAACTACCTTCTTTGCCATGGCTTAAATTATTTAATCTCTTTATGAACAGTCATACGCTTCAAGATCGAATTGTACTTTTTCATCTCCAATCGATCTGGGGTGTTCTTTCTGTTTTTGGTTGTGATGTATCTGCTTGTTCCTGGTTTGCCCGACTCTTTGTGCTCGGTACATTCCATAATCACTTGAACTCTATTTCCTTTCTTTGCCATTGTGTCTTAAAAATGGATTGCAAATATATAATGAATTTTGGATTACGCAACACTTTTTTTCTAAATCGATAATTTTTTAAAATTACGTTCACTTTCTTGTGTTGAAAACGGAATCCAAACCAACAATACCGCTCGTCAAATCGCTGTTACTTTTGAGGATTAAACGTTGAATATCGTGGCTAAGAGCAAAATTACATCAGATTCGGATCATGAGGAAGAAATTCCATGGGCAAATGAAAAAAAATCGTTCTCTCAAAAAGTTTTTGGCAGAAAGAGTCAGCTCATTTTAGGAACAGGCTTGCTTTTGGGCACTTTTTACTTATTGCTCGCCTGCACATCTTTTCTATTTAGCGGTGACAACGACTTGCATCTCATCCTCGGGGGAGATGCATCTACGCGTATTGCCGATGCCCCTCAATATGAAAACTGGATGGGAAAAATGGGAGCTTGGGCAGCCTATTTGCTCATGTTCAAAGGGTTTGGCGTAGGCGCTTTTTTTATATGCTACGTGCTCATCATGCTGGGTAGTCAGTTGGTCGTTCAAGCCACTCCCACACCATTTTTCAAGAGTTTTAGATGGATGACCTATGGCATGCTATTCATTCCATTGATCTTGGGTTTTCTGTTTCACCACCGAGAGGAAGATCCGTTTCCTCATATCGTATTGGACATCAACGATCGATTTGTTGGTGCATATGGACTTTGGATCACGCAATGGTTCACTTTTACGATGGGTAAAATTGGCACCGGTGTGGTATTATTGGGTATCGCGGCAACCTCATTCCTTTTGCATTTTGGAAGTTGGGTGGATCAATCCATTCAACGCATGAAAGAGCGCAGGCTACTTCAAAAAGAAGCTGCAGCTCAGGCTGTAATCGATCATGCTGAAGAAGAGGCTTTAGCCGAAGTTGAAGTATCACCAAAACCCGAAATTATCCCGACACCTGCTGCACCCCTGCAAGAAGAGGTAACCACCATCACCAATACATTTATCTCTCCTGAACCTACTGATGAAGATTTGCTAAGTCAAATTGAAATCATCTCCCCCGTTGAAGAAGAAGAAGAAGAAAAAGAAGAAACGGAAAGAGAAACAGAACCTGAGATTGGACCAACCGAGATGGAGACTGTTGATTTGACTAACTTGGAAAGTGACCTAGGTATGGAAGTTCAAGGTCCTGCAAATGAAGAAATTCTGAGCTCTGAAGAAGTTGACGAACGTTTGGCTGACTTTGGTGACTATGATCCCAAGCTCGACTTGTCGCGCTATGAAGCTCCTTCAATCGAGTTGTTGAAGAACCACACAACAGGAGGAATCAAGATCACCAAAGAGGAGTTGGAGGCCAACAAAAACAAAATCATTGAAACACTAAATCACTATAAAATTGAAATTGAGAAAATCAAAGCCACGATAGGACCGACCGTGACTTTGTATGAAATCAATCCTGCACCAGGGGTTCGTATTTCAAAAATTAAAAATTTAGAAGATGATATTGCCTTAAGCTTGGCCGCACTAGGTATCCGTATCATAGCTCCTATTCCTGGCAAAGGCACCATCGGTATTGAAGTGCCCAATTCTCAGCCTGAAATTGTGAGCATGCGAAGTTTGATTGCTTCTGAAAAATTCCAGAGTGCTGAAATGGAATTGCCCGTTGTCTTGGGTAAAACCATTTCCAATGAAATCTTCTGCGTTGACTTGGCCAAGATGCCCCACTTGTTGATGGCGGGCTCAACGGGACAGGGGAAATCTGTTGGATTAAATGCAATACTCGTTAGCTTATTGTACAAAAAGCATCCTTCACAAATCAAATTTGTTTTGGTCGACCCTAAAAAAGTAGAGCTCACTCTGTTCAATAAAATAGAGCGACACTTTTTAGCAAAACTCCCAGATAGCGACGACCCGATTATTACCGACACGAGCAAAGTTGTGCGCACATTGAACAGCTTGTGCATTGAAATGGACCAACGCTATGATTTATTGAAAACAGCAGGTTGCAGAAATATCAAAGAATACAATGAGCGTTTCATAAAACGAAGATTAAATCCTGAAAATGGGCACCGCTATTTGCCTTACATCGTTTTGGTTGTCGATGAATTTGCGGATTTGATCATGACCGCAGGTCGTGAAGTAGAGACACCCATTGCCCGACTTGCTCAATTGGCCCGTGCCATTGGTATTCACTTGATCATTGCTACACAACGTCCATCTGTAAATATCATCACTGGAACGATCAAGGCCAACTTCCCAGCACGAATAGCATTCCGCGTCACCTCTAAAATCGACTCTAGAACCATTTTAGATGCCGGTGGTGCTGATCAATTGATTGGGCGAGGGGATTTGCTTTATTCGACAGGAAACGACCTTATTCGCGTGCAATGCGGTTTTGTTGACACTCCAGAGGTGGAAGAAATAACCGAGTTCATTGGAAACCAGCAAGGATATACCAATGCATTTTTATTACCCGAAGTTCCGGATGAGGCAGGAAGCACTGAATTGAGTAATTTAGCCGCCGGAGATCGTGACGAATTGTTTGAGGACGCTGCAAGAATTGTTGTGCAAACACAACAGGGTTCTGCATCCATGCTTCAAAGGAAATTAAAACTTGGGTTCAACCGCGCTGGTAGAATTGTCGATCAACTTGAGGCCGCGGGCATCATTGGTCCATTCGAAGGAAGCAAGGCGAGAAAAGTTTTATTTCAAGATGAAACGAGTTTGGAACAGTTCTTGAAAAACGGTCTTTAAGAAAAAAATACCATGAAAAAAATCGCATTATTTGCCATTGCTATTGGCTGCTCAGTTTTGTCATTTGCTCAATCGTCCAAAGAAGTATTGGATAAATTGTCCGCCAAAGCCAAAACTTGGTCAACCCTATCTGCTGATTTCAGTTCGTCACTCGTTGACAAAAAGAACAACAAAAACATCAAGCAAGATGGAAACATTAAAATCAAAGGAAAGAAATACACCATCTCCTTAAGCGATTATCAAATCTTTACCGATGGAACAACTATTTGGACATACGATAAGAAATCCAATACTTGTACAATCGACAATTTGAAGGATGTAAAAGATGGCGCATTTGACCCCTCTGAAATCTTTACGATTTGGGAAAAGGATTTTAAAAATGAAATGAAAAACGCCAATGCCACTGTAGATGGAATTGGATGTTATGAAATTGCCCTTTATCCCAACAACCCCAAAGGGAAGTCGTACCATACCATTTTGATGTATGTAGACAAATCCAAAAACGAATTGATTAAAGCTGTTGTAAAGACCCGAGATGGTGGGGAAATCAGCTACCGCATTAAAAATTTGAAACCCAATCCTCCATTGCAAGATGCAGACTTTGGCTTTCAAAAAGGAAAATATCCAAAAGTTGAAATGGTTGACAACCGACTTTAATGAAAAGTATATGCGTTTCATTCTTGCGTTTGCACTGATTACGATATTGACGGGTTGTGAGGAATCACAACCCGTTTCTATTTCAAGTAAAGGGAAACTATTCATTATCGGTGGCGGTGATCGAACGCCTGAACTGATGGACAACTTCAAGAGAATTGCTCATCTAGAGAATGGAAGTGTTATCGCCGTGCTCCCTATGGCCGGTGAAGAGCCTGACTCAAGCTTTTACTATTTTCAAAAAGATATTCCGCAGCAATGGGGAGTAAAATGTGTGAATCTCAATTTTGCCGACCCCAAAGCGGACATTGAAAATTTGAAATCAACATTGCGACAATCCAATACCATTTTCATTTGTGGTGGCGATCAATTGCGATTCATGGAAGTGATTACTCGTTTTAATCTACAACCCATATTGACAGAAATTTACATGAACGGCGCTACCATTGCCGGGACAAGTGCTGGTGCCGCGGTGATGAGTGAAAAAATGATTACTGGAAATCAAAATACCGACACCGCATATTCTGCCACATATGTTGTTGTTCAAAAAGACAATGGCATATACTCACAAGGATTAGGTTTTATCAAAGAAGGTATCATCGATCAACATTTTATTGTCCGGTCGCGTTACAACCGTTTGTTATCCGCCCAATTGGATTTCCCCTTGCTCTGGGGATTGGGGATTGATGAATCTACGGCTGCTGTTTTCTATCAGGACTCCGTTGAAGTAGTGGGTCAGAGTTACGTTATTTATTTTGCCCCCCTAAAGATTGACTCTTCAGCAACGCCCTCCCATTTCCAATCAACAACAACTTTCTACCGACCAGGAGAGAAATTCAGATTGACTCCTTAAAAATTAGATGCCTTGGGCATGAATCCCTCTGAATCGACTAAGTATCTCCTGCATATCCTGAGGAAGTTCCGATTCAAAACTCATGCGCTCTCCTGTGACAGGATGATCAAAAGCCAATGACTTTGCGTGCAGGGCTTGACGAGGTAAGATTTTAAAACAATTTTGGATGAATTGATTGTACTTGGGGAAGGTGGTTCCTTTTAGAATTCGATCTCCTCCGTACTCCAAATCACCAAATAAAGTATGACCAATGTATTTCATGTGCACCCTGATTTGGTGCGTTCTACCCGTCTCCAATTTGCATTCGACCAAAGTCACGTAATGCAATCGTTCCAATACCCTATAGTGCGTTACTGCGTGTTTTCCAAAATCTCCTTTTGGGAATACTGTGAAAACTTTTCGATCATGTAAACTACGTCCTGTATTGCCAATTACAGTTCCATCGGCCAATACATCTCCCCATACAATGGCCTGGTATCTGCGTTCTGTGGTACGATCAAAAAACTGCTTTCCCAGGTGATTCAGCGCATGATCATTCTTTGCCATGACCATGACGCCTGTTGTATGCTTATCGAGTCGATGAACCAATCCTGGACGGTGCTTTTCGCCTCCTGGATTTCTTTGCAAATGAAATAACACAGCATTGACCAAAGTTCCCGTGTAATTTCCATGTCCGGGATGAACGACCATGTTCATTGGTTTATTTAAAACCAAAACATCCTCGTCCTCATAAATGATATCCAATGGGATATTTTCAGGGACAATCTCGAACTCCCTGACAGGATAGGGCAATTCAATTGTAATGATATCCAAAGGTTTTACCTTGTAACTCGACTTGACCGAAATACCATTCACCTTCACATAACCCGCGTCATGGGCATCTTGGATTCTGGACCTTGAGGTCTTCTCTAGGCGATCCACCAAGAATTTGTCAATGCGTACAAGTCCCTGCCCTTTGTCCGCTACAATACGGTGGTGCTCAAAAAGAGAATCTTCTTCCTCTTCCCCACTAAAATCCTCTATGTCTTCTCTCATTGTTTTACCCAGCGTAAGGTTTGGTGTCCACGCGCACTCTCAATTGATATAAAATACAAACCTGATGGATATTGTTCTACGTCCCAATGAATCATCTCATCTCTTGAAAATCCCTGATCCAAAAGCATTCCTGTGCTGCTCCACATTTTCCAAGTAACATTTTGACCACCTAAGTTTTGTAATTGTATATTGTCCGAAGCTGGATTGGGAAACAAAACAAACGGTTCGTTATCTCCTTCTTCAACACCCTCCCAGACCTCATCTTCACCAGCCTTCATGTATGGACGAATCATGACACTTCCAGTTGTTTCACTTTGCAACCAACTTTGTCCTGAACCCAATGAATAAAACAACTTTGCTGGATTGTTATTGGTGTTTTTGTCATTGCCCACATCATAAGTTTCAGGATCGGACTGCACCCAACCAACATAATATGTTCCTGCTGGCAGAGCCAAAGGAGCATCTAATGCATGAAAATGAAACTGTGTGTATCCATCTGTGTCGTATGCTGGACTTTGATAATTAAAATTTTCTGAGATAACATCACCCGGTTGACCTCCGTCATCGTTCCAAACCCTCAAGAAAAAATTTTGGTCCTCGTGATTCAATCCATAAGGAATCCAATTCACAGCAATCCCCACCAAGGTATCCGCCTCGTGGTTGTAGAACTTCATTGCAACGGATGCACCGGCGCCTTGAACTGTCCAAGACCGCTCTGCACCGCCATCATCATAAGCATAGAAATTGGCCAATTCCATGGTGTAGCAAGCTGTATCATTTTCCAAATGTGGATCTGCTTGATTGATAAACGTACAGACATCTACTAAAACCAAACTATCCAATGCACTTGCACCCAGTATTGCGCTGTTGTCCCATAACATAGTTGCTGTTATTTGACGGAAATCGTTATTAAAGGTGTTTAAATTTTGGGTATTAAAAACTTGCTTATTGCCATCAACAGCAATTGAGTATCCTGTGACGATATTCTCGGTAGGTCCTAGATTTTGTTCAAAAGCCTTAAGACTATCAGCCAAATAAATCTCTGGGCTCACTACAAAGTGACGCCAGGGCATCGCCGTATAACCGTTCACCAATAAATTGGAAGGAGTGAATTGCATGGCCACTTCATTGAATTGATAATTGGCCGTATCAAAACCCTCTTGGACATTCACATAATCCAAGTTCCACTGGTCATAGGCACCACTCAATGTGGCATCATTTCTAAAACGAAAAGAAAAACCAGATTGCAGATACTGTGCTTTTTTGATATGGAGATCATGACGATTCCAATTGGTTGTGTTGTCTGAAGATATTGACTTCACCTGGGACCATTCTCCAGTAATCGGAGAATAAAAATCGATGTACATAGAATCTACGTCATCTGGCATATTCCCGTGTCCCGCAGCTTGTAAGTAGAAAAACAAGTAAACATTGTCTGCACTATCCAATGACGCCAAATTCAATGGCATACTGGTCAATGTATCCGCTGGTCCTTGTGCAAACTCATCTGTAAAATCATAAGGCATCCCTTGTGCGTTCAAGCCATCAAAAACGGCCACTCCCAAAGTCAACGGCGTAATGGGCATTTGATGAGAGGTATATACTCCGCTGTTGATCCATCTGTTCGACTGAGGGGAATGAATGATTCCTCTGCCGGATGAGAAATCATCAAAAAAAGGAATCTCCAACAAAGTTCGATATCCCATTTGGGCCGATGATTTGAAAGGAACTCTAGACAATGGACGTTCCAACTCTTGCGCCTGCATCCTAGAGGCGCAAGCAAAGAACAAAACAAGTAAAAAGATTTGCTTCATTATGGTGTAACGGGAATTTCGGTAGTATCGCGTTCACAAGGCTTTTTTGTCAAATAAATATCGACGATTGTACCAGAAGATATATCCACGGCTGCCGGGGAATAAGGTGGCTCTTGGGTACACACCTTGAATTCAAGTGAATCAGTACTAGTCGGAGTTTCATCAAAGAAAATCTGAGGAATCAAACCCAGCGATTTCAGAAGATTCTGCGCTTCCCAATAACTTAAACCATGCAAATCTGGAACTGGCATTTTTTTGCTATCTCCAGTTCCCACGACCAAGTGCACTTTACAACCACGTGGCAGTGTGCCATTGTATTCAATGTCTCTTCCTTGATAACGAATGGCAATGACACTACCCAAGAAATTGTTATTGGGTTGGTAAACCAATTCATAATCGATACCCTTGTTCTTTAACTTGACCATCGCCACTGCAGCAAACTCACCTGTCTTGATGTTGATGGTTTCCATTGGGGGTGTCTTGCTGAAAATGGTCAAGTACACTTGTCGACCATCCTTAATTGTAGATCCAGCTGGAGGCATGATGTAATTGACACTTCCCTTTGCTGCTGTATCCGACCAAATGCTGTCAATGACGACTGGCTCAAGATCCAAATCCTCCAATATCTCGATTGCCTCTTCTACAGATTTGCCCTTTACCTCTGGAATGGAAACAAACTCTCCGTGATTGGTGTACCAAGAAAGCAAAAACCAACTGAGCAAAATAAATCCCAGGTAACCCAAGGCAACATAGCCCATGATTCTCCACGCCCCCTTGGTTTTGAGATATTGAAAAAAAGTCATCTTATTTCTTTTTCATTACGTTGCCAATCACATTGTTGTAAATTGACGCTATCTCCTCAACACTTCCATATTCTTCTTCGTCAATTGTCATTCTTCCTTTGGTTACATGACCCAAAAGCATCAATGGTACATTGCTTTCAGCAACAAAATCCAAGAATGCATCTTTATCATCTTCAGAAACGGTAACTACCACTCTGCTTTGACTTTCACCAAACAAGAATGCATCTTTTCTAAATTCCAAAGGCGTTTCAATATCAAAGCCCAATTGACTTGGCATGGCCATCTCTGCAAGCGCCACCCAAAGACCACCATCAGAAACGTCATGTGCAGCATTGATCAAATGCTTTCTGATCAAAGTCTTGATGGCTGCTTGAAGAGCAAACTCTTTTTCAATTTCAAAAGCTGGCGCTGGTGAATTCTTCACCCCAACGATATTGTACAAATACTCTGATGACGCGATATCATTGGTGGGTTCACCCAACAAATAAATCAAATCTCCTTTGTATTTAAAATCTAGTGTCATGTGGTAACTTTTGTCTTCCATTACCCCCAACATTCCAATAGTAGGTGTTGGGAACACTGGTCTTGTTGTTCCATCTTCGTTTACTGTTTGGTTGTAAAAACTTACGTTACCACCAGTAACCGGCGTTTCAAAACGACGACATGCCTCAGACATTCCTTTGATTGCACCAACGAACTGCCAGTACACTTCAGGAATATATGGATTACCGAAATTCAAACAATTCGTAATGGCAGAAGGAACACCACCTGCGCACACGATATTTCTTGCCGCCTCTGAAACGGCGATCATTGTACCTACTTCAGGATCAGCATTGACATAGCGTCCATTGCAATCCACCGTTAAAACCAAAGCCTTGTTGGTACCCTTGATGTTGACAACACCAGCGTCGCTAGGGCGATTGGTGGTCATTGTTGCAGTACCTACCATGCTATCATACTGCTCATACACCCATCGCTTACTGGCGATGTTCGGCAATGAAATCAATTGTTTTGCTATGGCCACACAATCCGCTGGAATTGGTACCTCATCGATGTTGAATTTCTTTGATTCCGCAAAATATGCAGGCTCTTTGTACTCTCTTTCGTATTGAGGAGCTCCTCCACCTAATACCAAACTCTCAGCAGGAATTTCACTTACCAATTCGCCATGCATATAATAACGCACCATTGGTCCTTCTGTAACAATTCCAATCTCCGCCGCATGCAAATCCCATTTGTCAAAAATGGCCTTTACTTTTTCCTCTTCACCTTTTTGAATCACCACCAACATGCGCTCTTGGGATTCTGAAAGAAGAATCTCAAAAGGCAACATTCCCTCTTGACGTGTGGGCACTTTGTCCAAATAAATATCCATTCCCACTTTTCCACCTGCACTCATTTCAGAGGTAGAGCAAGTGATACCTGCTGCACCCATATCTTGCATACCACGAATGGCATTGGTTTCCGCCAATTCCATTGTCGCTTCTAAAAGCAATTTCTCTTGGAATGGATCCCCAACTTGAACACTTGGTAAATCCTTGGCCGACTCTTCAGTAATATCCTTTGATGCAAATGAAGCACCCTTGATTCCATCTTTTCCAGTTGCCGAACCTACAATAAATACAGGGTTACCCACCCCGCTTGCTTTGGCAGAAATAATCTTTGAACTATCAATTAATCCAGCAGACATTGCATTGACAAGAGGATTCACTTGGTAACTCTCGTCAAACTGAACCTCACCACCAACTGTTGGAATACCAAATGCATTTCCGTAATCACCGATACCCTTGACGACACCTTCCAACAACCATTGCGTTTTTGGGTTGCTCAATTCGCCAAAGCGCAGTGAGTTTAACAAAGCGACGGGTCGAGCGCCCATGGTAAAAATATCTCGATTGATTCCACCAACACCCGTTGCAGCACCCTGATAGGGCTCAATTGCAGAAGGATGATTGTGTGATTCAATTTTAAAAGCACATCCAATTCCATCCCCTATATCTACCAATCCGGCATTTTCCTCGCCGGCCTTAACCAACATGTGAGGACCATCTTTTGGGAGGGTCTTCAACCATTTGATGGAGTTTTTGTATGAGCAGTGCTCGCTCCACATGACCGAGTAAACGCACATTTCAGTAAAGTTCGGCGTTCTGCCCAAAATTTCAGAAATCTTTTGAAATTCTTCTGGCAACAAACCCATATCTCGAGCTTGTTCTAAAGTAGCAATTTGAGTGGCTGATGACATAATATAAAATGTTGCCCAAAGGTAACGTTAATGAACCAAAATCTCATCAATAAATAACCACGACTTTTCACCAACAAATGGGTGATCCGCGGGTAATTTTTGAATATTCGTTGCTTTGATTTTGAAATGAGAAGGTCGGTTGATTTGCGCATAGCACTTGGTGGGCAGGACAAATCCAAAACTCTTCACCCCTTCAGGGCCTGATAATTCTTGGTTGGGAACGAGTACCTTTTCAATAGATTCAAAGTTCACCCCATCTGTTGACCACAAAAGCTCAACTTGTGAAGGCCAATATACCCACGCACTTTTTTTGGAAAGACTTCTTATTTCGATATCTCTTGCGTTGACATCGCTTACTTCAAAATCCACTTCAAAATCAGCACCTTCAAATCCTTGCCATTTCCCATCCCATACGAACTCACCAAGCACGCCGTCGATAAGTGCATTCTTCCCGCCTGCGGGATACTTGAGGCTATTTTCAATATGGTATTCCAGTTGATTTATTCTTTTGTACTTGGTGCGGACAGGGAACACCAACTGTTGCATTTCACCATTGGGCAAAGGATATTGCACTTGACATGAACCGGGATATTCCATCAAAAGATCTTTTGCGCCATTTGCAATCAATACCGTATCAGCACCCGCGGGATAATACAAGTATTGGATATTATTTAATGGATACATATCGCCTACAACCTCAGCGTGCATGGTTTGCGCCGCATCAAAAATCTCCCCTTGAATTGAGATCGTTGGACTTTCTACCCATTGCACTTGATCAATCCAAACAAAACCTTTTTGAAGAATGCGTAACTCAAGCATGTTACGATCTTCACCTTCCATGGGCACATAGGGAATGTCGTATCGATTCCATCCAGATCGAACCTCCACTGTATCCATCCAAATAAATTTACCCCATGGTTTTTCAATGCGCAAAGCAATTTTATTCTCATTGACTTTCCGGTTACTTGATTGCTCAGCAAAAGCCCAAAAACTCAGAACATACGCATGATTGGCAACTGTTGGGAATTGAAAAAAGCTAATCTCCTGGGATTGATCTTGGGCATTATTTCCTCCCAAGTTGTTCAGTCTTAAACTCACTTCGCCATGATGCGCAATGCTTCTATCTAAAAATGCTGAGGCCCCATGGTCTTTGCTCATGTGCAAATAACATGCAGTAGGAATACCGACACCCGTCCAATTTTCAAAGCTGTAATCCTTGATGAGGTTTCCTTTCCATTCAATTTCCTTGATGAGATTGATATTTACAACGGGCATTTCAAACTGAATTACTTTCACTTCGAATGGATTCATCACAATTTCAAAAACTTCACCTGCCTTCTTTGTTCTGTTTTCAAAAACAAAATTCCATTCTCCTGGACCTGCGAATTCACCATCCATTGGCAGATTCAAGATCTTGTGTTCGTTTTCATAATTGACCAAAATGAAAGTTTTTCGATTGGGATTTTCCCCTTTAAAGCAAGCTGCGTCGACCTTCATTTTACTCCACCAATCTTTACTAGGAAAGTCTTTGATTTCATTTTGGTATTGAATGTCCTTTGTCAAATACTGCAACTCGCGGGCCGACTCATGGTAAGCTGACCACATGGCCGGATTCTTTGGGAAACTTTCTCCGACATGACGTATAAATGCTTGAGAAGCTCGGGCTCCATGTATTACCCCAAGATAAACCATGGCCTTTAGTTCATTGGGTGTTGGCTCACGGCTCCAATACTCTTGCCCTCCAAAAGCTTGTGGGACAATCCAAATGTGCTTTTTAAATTGATAAAATTCTTTGAGTTTTTGCAAATATTCCCCTGCATTAACAACAGAGTTTCCAGGAATCGGATAAGGATCGGTCATTACAATATCGAGCAAATCTTGATAAGGCAAACTTGGTTTGGGATCGACAAAAACCATGGAAATGGGATGATGTGGGTCCAACTTTCTAATCAACGCAACAGCTTCAGCCAATTCGTCTGGTGCGATGAATTGTCCATCGGGCTCATCGCTCACATACCAACTCAGCAAGGCCGGATGGTCTCTGAAGGTTCTTACTTCTTGCTCGATTCTTCTCAACTTGCTTTTTCTCAATTCAGGACTGTCACTTTTCTTCAATGCGCAAACTTGTTGCAAGTTGTAGTTAACCCGCATGCCCAATTCAGCACACAAATCCATGTATGCTTTTCTTCTTGGCAATGTAGAATCTTCTATGGCCTGATATGGCGAATACAAATTGAACCCATTCATGGCTTCTGTTCTCAATATCCATTCAAAATCATCTCTTTCTCTGGCATAAAATCCGAAAGGGAAAAAGTGAACTCTTTTATCCCCTTGGGGAAAATGCGGCTGAGTGGACAGTGACGTTTCTAGGTTTCCTGAGGGAAAATGAATTCGAACCGCGTTGTCCTTTCGAGTCAATGTCCTAATCTCTATTGTATCACGGAGAATTTTTCCATTCCAAAGAATATGAATGGGAATATCGATTTGTCCGTCACGCATCAACGACATCTCATGTTTTTCAATGGGCAATACATCCCAATGGTATTGTTTGCCATTGTCCACTTTTTCTTTAAAAACAACGCGTCCTCCATTCAAGAAAATTGAGAGTTCGCCCGATTCACCGCTGTGCTGAACCATTACCTTGGGGCGTTCATCAGAAAAGAAATAGTTATATTCCGTGAATACAGCTCCTTTCCAGGAATCTTGGGCTCGTATGAGCGATGTAAGCTGTAAAATACAACCCAGCAGTAAAAGAAATTTGGCCATGGTGCAAAAGTAGGTGGATAAGACATTGGAACAAAACTCACTGAATTAACGTAAATTGCGGGAACAAAAGATTGGCATATGCATTACAGAAATTTCAAGGTCGTTACTATAGTCTTCATGCTCATTTGCTTTGTGCTTCCTGGTTGGTCACAAATACAAATCTTGAGCGGAGGAAGCACTTTTGAAATGGGCAATTCTTTGGCAGGAAATGGAGTGACAATCGTTGGGAACCCCGTTATCAATTGCAGTCCCAATGCTTATGGTTCGTTTAGCAATGGTCAAACCACCAACCTAGGAATCACCAATGGGGTGCTCCTTACAACTGGTAACGCGACAGGTGCAGCTGGACCTAATAACTCTCCTGGATTATCCACCAATAATGGTGTTTCATTTAATGATCCTCAGTTAACCGGCATTGAACCCACCGCGACCCACGATGTGTGCATTTTTGAATTGGACGTGATCCCTCAATGCGACACATTAACGATTCGATTTGTTTTTGGCTCCGAGGAATATCCTGAATATGTGAATGATGGATTCAACGATGCTTTTGGATTCTTTGTAAGTGGACCAACAGCGTCAGGAGGAAGCTACAACAATTACAACATTGCAAGATTGCCCAACAATGTTCCTGTAAGTATCAATAACGTAAATGCTGGTGAGAACAACTCCTACTTCGTCAACAACATGGGCGGCACCTCTCTTCAATACGATGGCCATACAGTGGTACTTTCACCAAAAATCAGAGTTGTTCCCTGTCAAACTTATCATTTCAAACTTATTATCGGAGATGGTGGAGATGGAACCTATGATTCAGGTGTATTGATTGACTTTATTACATGTACCAATGCATTTGAAGCTTCGCTTAACACCGTGCCTTCAGGTTGTAATTTAAACAACGGCAGTGCCACTGTTCAGGTGGATGGTGGAATTGGACCATTTCACTATGACTGGTCGCACAACAGCAGTTTAAATGCAAGTAATGCTGCAAACCTTGGCCCTGGCAATTACTCCGTCACTATTCAAGATTTGGGCATTCCTTGTTCGGAACCACAAACCATCAATTTTGAAATGATCGAGGATGGTCCCCTGCCCCTTCTCACGCTTCATTCCAATAACAATGTTTTATGCACTGGAGATACTGTGGCTGTATGGGGGGAAAGTGATACCACTTTCAGTTGGATTTCACCATTGCCATTCACTACAATTGCAGATACAGCTTATTTCATCGCAAACAGCGATTTTATGGTTACGGCATCATCCGAAAATGAATGTGGCGTTACAACTTCAGAATTAAGTGTCATTGCCAATTCCAGTCCACAAGTTGATATACTAACCGATGCCAATATTTGTTTGAACAGCCCTTTTGTTTTACAAGCCAACGTTGTGGGTGCAGGAAATATTCAATGGACAGCGCCCAATGGAGGAACATTAAATGGGAACAACATTGATTTGGGAGCTGCTCAATTCAGCATGTCAGGACTTTATATCATCACAGGATCCAATGGTATTTGTCCTACAAATACAGATTCTGTTTTTATCAATGTTATTGCCAACCCTACGAGCAATGTATCCAATGTTAATATTTGTCCTGGACAAAGTGTGCCTGTTCAAATATTCCCCAACAATACCAATTACACATGGAACACCCTCAACGGAGTTGTGATTACAACTCCAAATGGAAGTCAAGCCAATGTTTCGCCCATTATCAACTCCTTGTACATAGTTAGCAATCCTTTCGGTTGCAACACAACTATACAGGTGAATATGTTACCCGTTCCCACGCCTCAAATCAATATCTCTACTCTTCAAGGATGCGGACCTTTGGCTGTGCAATTCACGGACAACAATCCTGAAATTTTAAACTTCGCTTGGAATTTTGGTGATGGTGGGACTTCGATATTCGAATCACCGCAACATACTTTTGATGCTGCGACAAGTGGTGATACAACTTACCAAGTCGTATTGAACATGACCAATGGATCCGGCTGCACCACTACATCATATTTTGCCATTCAAGTTATGGAACCTATTGTGGCAAGTTTCACCGCAACGCCGATGACGCAGCTTTTCCCAAGCGTGAATGTCGCGGTAAGCAATTCTTCG
The DNA here is from genome assembly GCA_039805365.1 of Bacteroidota bacterium. Lineage (GTDB taxonomy): Bacteria > Bacteroidota > Bacteroidia > Flavobacteriales_D > Sanyastnellaceae > CAMCTV01. Next base: position 19,683 of record JBDLUK010000168.1, read on the forward strand.
ACAGGAAGTGGTACATTGACCGCTGATTGGCAATTTGAAAATGTACATTACAACGCTTGGTCCAATGTAGCGCATGACTTTACTACTTGGGGTGAATTCCCTATTGCATTGGCTGTATCTAATGAATGGTGCTCTGACACTGCAATTGTAGAAATCAATATTACTCCACCTCCTCCAGTTGCGTTTTTTGAGCAAGAGGCTGATGGTTGTCCTGGATTACAAGTTGAATTCGTTAGCAACAGTGAGTACGCTCAAAGCGTCACTTGGCTTTTTGGTGATGGAAATTCAGGCACGGGCCAAATTATCCAGCACTCCTATCTAGAAAGTGGATTGTACAGTGTGAGCTGCATCGCTCATGGATTTGACGGCACAAACGATACGCTCACATTGGAAAATATTATCACAATATATTCCAACCCCAATGTATCTTTTGTCATTATTGACAACCCCATTTCGGCAGTAATTGATTCCGCTGTATTCAACAACTTGTCACAAGGAGCGGCGTCTTACCAATGGAATTTCGGGAATGGTGAAACCAGTTCACTTTTTGAGCCATTACCTTATTTCGATTTGGTAGGAACGTATACCATAACGCTAACTGGAACGAGCAATCAAGGTTGTGTGAGCACTTTTACCATTGCTGATGGACTCACTGTAACTACTGATGGATTTATAGAAATGCCAACAGCCTTCACTCCACAGACAGATGGACCTACAGATGGCAGCTACAACAAGTATTCGTTTGACAACAACAACTTCCACCCTCATTACAGATCAGTAAGTGAATACTCGCTTGAAATTTTCAATAAATGGGGAGAAATGATATTCCGTTCCGAAGATCCCAAATTGGGGTGGGATGGATACTATCAAGGTGAAATGTGCCGCGAAGATGTTTACGTTTGGAAAGTTGAAGGCAGGTTGTTTGGTGGTGTTCCGTTTGAAGATCAAGGAACTTTAACCTTACTTATCAAATAAACCCTCTTTCTCTTGTGCTTCAAAAAAAGTATCAGGAGGAAGACCGCCCTTTAATCTGGCTTGAACCGCCAATTGATCACAACGTTCGTTTTCTGCGTGACCAGCATGACCCTTTATCCACTTCCAATCAACTTTGTGATTAGCGACGACTGCGATTAATCTCTTCCATAGGTCGGGATTCTTTACGTTCCTCCATTGTCTTTTTTGCCAACCCCCAATCCAGTTCTTCTCAAATGCATCCACTACATATCGTGAATCAGAGACTACCGTGACATGACAAGGTTTAGTCGTGAGTGCTTCTAAACCGGTAATGACAGCCAAGAGTTCCATTCTATTGTTTGTGGTTCTCCTGAATCCACCGGACATTTCTTTTTCGTGTTTACCACTTCGCAAAAGCGTTCCAAAACCGCCTGGTCCTGGATTGCCACTTGCGGCCCCATCGGCATATAAATAAACAGTAGGCGAACTCATTGAATCAGTACTCCAAGGTTTTTGGAAAATAACTTGATCGCTATGGCCAACAAAATAATACCGAAAGCCTTTTCAATAACTGCTATACCACCCGGACCCAGCGCCTTCTGAAGACGGCCAGATAATCGAAGCACTATGTAAATAATCGGCACATTTAATAGTATCGCGATGATGATATTCACCATCTGGTATTCAGCGCGCAAGGAAATGAGCGTAGAAATCGTTCCGGCTCCGGCGATAGTTGGAAAAGCCAGTGGAACAATACTCGCTACGTGCGTCAATCCTTCCTTTTGCTTGAACAATTGGATGCCCAAAATCATTTCCAGTGCAATGAAGAAAAGAATGAATGCCCCTGCAACGGCAAAGCTGTAAACATCGACTCCAAATAAACCAAGGACAGTTTCACCACCAATTAAAAAAACGATCATCAAAACCATCGATACCAAAGTGGTGGTAATGGGCTGAATATTTCCGGTTTTGGTTTTTATATCAATGATAATTGG
>JBDLUK010000169.1:0-12269 GCA_039805365.1 Bacteroidota bacterium
AAATGAGTTTTACGTTAGGAAAGGAAGAACGACTCAAAAGCAGAAAGAGCATCGAGATTTTATTTCGAGAAGCCAAAGCTGTGCGTTCACCAGCCCTATTGGTATTGTTTCATATTCCCACTATCAATGCCGAACAACGCTTGCAAGCAATGTTTACCGTTAGTAAAAAAAACTTCAAAAGAGCGCATGATCGGAATGCCATTAAGCGCTGTTTGAGGGAATGCTATCGCTTACAAAAAAACATTTTAAATGAAGCGCCTGTGCCCTTGCATCTGTGTCTCACCTTTACGGGTAAACAACTCCCTGAATATGATTATGTATTCAAAAAAGTTGGCGCCGCTTTGACAGAAATAGATAGAATAATAAAATTACCGCCCAAGGATGAAGTCGCTCCTCAAGAAAAATAGCACCCGCATTGTACTTGCCTTATTGTTGGCCATAGTATCAACAGCAGCGCAGGTTAAAGACACTTTGTTTGAGATAACAAAAAACATCGAAATATTTACCGATGTATATCGAACATTACAAGAAACATATGTGGATGAGCCAGAACCTGGCTTTTTAATGAAAAAGGCCATCGATGCCATGCTGGCTTCTCTTGATCCATATACCGTTTACTACCCAGAATCACGCATTGAGGAAGCCACATTCATGCAAACAGGTCAGTACGGTGGAATTGGCATCAATACCAAAAGAAGAGATGGAAAAATTCTAATTACCGATGTCTATGCAGGTTTTGGCGCGGACAAAGCTGGAATAAAAATCGGAGATGTAATCACGCATATCGAAGGGAAAGATATTTCTAAACTGACTGATGACGAAAGTGGCAATATGATCAAAGGCCAGCCCGGAACGGCTGTGAAGTTGACCATCATCAAAAGTGACACACAGGAAATCGCCGAGATTGAAGTCAAAAGAGAAAACATCAAAAACAAAGATGTTCCATTCTTTGGTTTGATACCCAATACAAAAACTGGCTATATCAAACTCGATGGCTTTACCCAAACTGCGAGTACGGAAGTGAAAGAAGCTTTTTTAAGTTTACAGAAACAAAACATCGACGGCCTTATTCTGGATTTGCGCGGAAACGGCGGAGGACTGCTTAGAGAAGCCGTGAGTATCGTCAACTTGTTTGTACCCAAAGGTTCGCCAATTGTGGAAACAAGAGGTAGGGTTGCAGAGTGGAAACAGCAATATGGTGCCCAACTTGATCCCGTAGATACCGAAATACCATTGGCCGTTTTGATTGATGAGTTCAGTGCCTCTGCATCAGAAATTGTAGCTGGAAGCTTGCAAGATTTGGATCGTGCAGTAATTATTGGCAAAGAATCGTTTGGTAAAGGTTTGGTCCAACAAACTGTTGACCTAGCATACAACACCAAAATGAAACTTACTGTAGCCAAGTATTACACTCCTAGTGGCAGATGTGTGCAGCGATTGGACTATAGCCATCGCGATCCAACCAATGGAAAAGTCACTGCCATCGATGAAGCAGCCATTCAAACCTTTTCCACTAAAAAAGGAAGGAAAGTTGTGGATGGTCGTGGTATACAACCCGACATCAATGTCGATTCAGAAAAAAACAACGATTGGATAAAAGAGGTGCAAGGTCAATTGGTTTTGTTCGATTTTGTGACCCAAAATATGTCTCAATTTTCACAAATTGACACCTCTGGAAATTTCATCTTACCCAACAACACCATTCTCAACTTCGCGCAATATTTAGAGAAAATCAATTTCAAGCCCCACACAGAAAATTGGAAAAAATTGAATGAGTTCAAAGAAAAAAACAACGTAGATTCTGAAAATATTGAAGCACATATTCAAGCCATAGAAAAAATAATTCTACCGGACAATAAAAAGCAATCACAGGTTTACCAAGATTACTTATCTCATTTATTAGAAACTGAAATTGTAAGAAGAACCAAAAACGAAAGGGCGTTTAGTAGACAAGCCATCAAAAAAGATCCCGTAGTTCTTCAGGCGCTGTCTACATTAAAATCGGACTATAAAAAAATACTCTTGGTTCCATGATAAAACTACTGGAGAAAGCGGAACCTTTGATTCAATTTTGGTTCATACTGATTGTATGCGGATTATCGCTTTCTCCCGTTATGATGTCCATAGGCACTATTGGTCTTACTGTCCAATGGCTCGTAGATATAAGTTTCAGAAAAATCAAGCCCTGGATATTTATCACATTTGGAGCAACTAGAAATTGGATTCTGCTTTATTTGTTTTTTCTCCTGGGCATGCTTTGGTCAGAAAACTGGAATTATGGATGGCACGACTTGCGCATTAAACTGCCGCTACTGTTGTTGCCGATGACTATGCCTGCTTATCTCATTGAACTGAAAAAAAATCAACGTCATCGCATCGAATGGTCTTTTGTAATTTCTGTTTTCATCAGTGCTTTGGTCTCATTTCTACTGGTACACAATTGGATGCCTTTTGCCGAATTGCTTACCAATAAAAAACTGCACTTGGCCAAAATAAGAGAATACAGCGTATTTACTTCTCATGTCAGAATGGGGCTATTTGTGTCATTGGCTCTTGCACTGATATGGGCAAAAGGAAAATCCAATCTTGGGTTAAAAATCATCAGCTGGTGTCTATCTGTCTTCTTACTTTACTATTTGATACTAATTGAATCCGCAACTGGATTGGCGCTGTCCATACTGACCGGTATATTGTTCATTCTTCGCTATTTCAGACTAAGGTTTCCCATTCGAATGCGATGGTTTGTAGGTATTGGTATCGGAGCCATCCTAGTGCTCTCACTGGTATACATTCACAAGCAATACCTTCATTACGTAACTCCTCAGCCTAACCAAGAAATTACATCAGAAAAAACCCCTTCAGGCAATATATACGAGCACAATGCAAATATCCTTCAGCTTGAAAATGGCTATTACGTGCATCGTTTCATCTGTTGGCATGAATTACAAAACATTTGGAGCCAAAGAAGCAGTTTGGATTTCAATGGAAAAGACTACTCAGGAGGAGAGTTGAAATATACATTGATCCGATACTTATCATCTAAAGGATGGCGTAAGGATGGAAATTCCATTTCACAATTAAGCGATCAAGAAATTCAAGAAATTGAAAACGGCTTGCCCAATTGTAAGTATTCAAGCATGAATGGGCTAACAAGAAGATTGGATAGATTGTACTTTGAATACCACATGCTAAGTTTGGGTTTCTCTCCCAATGGGCATTCGCTATTTCAACGTTTGATTTATTGGAACAATGCCTCCCACATAATTCAAAATCATTGGTTCGCCGGCGTTGGAACTGGGGACATTGAAGACGCCATTAATGCTGAATACGCCGCTCAAAATCATGGGCTTTTGAAAGAATATCAGTTGCGTACGCACAATCAATACCTGACCATTTGGATGTCTGTAGGATTAATTGGTATTTTATTTTGCTTGCTACTTTCCTTTCAAATGATCAAGTCCGCCAAAAGGTATTCACTTGTTGCATTGATATATACCATGATTGTTCTAATCTCTTTTCTGACAGAAGACACATTGGAAACGCAAGCCGGGGTAACCTTTGTAGGTTTCTTTACGGCTTGGTGGTTGGGTGCTCCATTATGGACTTCAGAAAAGTGGCGACCAACTTCGGTGTAGTCAAAATGCTATTTTGATTCACATCTGACTCTTTAATAACGTGAACATGCTTTCCCAAAGGTGCCCATCTTCCTGGATGAATGGGTCTGCGATCTACGTATAAACCTACCGCATGAAGAGCTTGAGCCGAAGCCAAATGCAACGGACCCGTGCTGCATGCCAAAAGTGCTGTGCTCTCCCCTATATAATCAATGAATTCTGACAAGGTCAATTGTCCGCAAACAGAAGGTAGTTGCGTCAATGGAGTTCCCTCACGTCTCTCCAATTCTTCTGCATCCTTTTTGGTTCCTGAGACAACAATTTCAAAACTAGAATCTTTCAACAAATTCACCAATTCATCATATTGATCCAAAGTCCAATTCAGCGCGCTTCCCTGTGAAAAAGGATGGATGATCAATCTATTTTTTTTCTGAGTATTTGTTTTGTTCAGCAATTCAATTTGCCCAAGTTCTTTTATACTTGGATTGATTTCTATACCAATTGGTTTGAGCAATTTCAAGTTCAATTGGGCTTCATGTAGATTAGATTTCTTACGACTAAAAAACAATCTATCGGTGGCCCATTTCCAACTGCTCAATCGATGTCCAGTAGCAATTCTTTTGGGCACTCCTGCCAATGCGGATATCTTCATCCAATGCGCAGTTGGCAAAGCAAAAATGACCACATCGAATTGAAACGATTTTAACTCTTCCACTTGTCTTCCTTCCTCCCATTGCAAAAAATCATCCGCATTGAGAAAAACGTCAACCCATGGACATTTTTTGATAATGTCTTTGGTGTAGGACTTACCTAAAAAGTAGACCTCTGTTTCTCGAAATTTTTGCTTGATGTAATAGGCCATCGGGAGTGTCAACATGACATCCCCAATACTATCCGTTCTTGAAATTAATACCCTTTGTTTCATTTTGTGCTTTGAAACTCATACCACAATTTATACTTCATGAAAGCTGCCCAAGCAGAACGTCGACATACCCAATATCCCGCTATTCCATCTAAAATTCCGGCCTTCAACACATACATCTGAAAGAACTTAAATCCCGCTGAAAAATACCGCATCAAAAAAGAAGTTCGCTTTCCCTGATCAACCTTCTCTTGGGCCATGATGGTCACAAACTTCAAAGCCTGTTTGTAATGATCCTCAGGCGTGTAATAGCTATAATGCAAACAATCCCCCTCTAGCAAATGCACTTGACCATTGGAATTGTCTACCAAACTTTCATGAATCAAGCCTTCCCACTTCGTCGTTGTTCTACTGAACAATCTAAACTTGATGTCAGGATACCAACCACAATGTCGAATCCAACTTCCACAATAATTCGTCAATCGCTTGAAACTTGCTGAAACTGGAGGTGACTGTTTCCATTGTAGAATGCTTCGCTCTAGGTTTTCATCAAAAGCTTCATCCGCATCCAATGAAAGTATCCAATCGTACTTGGCTTGCGCATTTGCTTTGTTCTTGGAAATGGAATAACCTTCCCAATTGTTTTGAATAAAACGGACAGGATACTCTGCGCAAATATTGGGCGTTTGATCCGTAGAAAAAGAATCCCAAATCACCACATCATCAGTAATGCGTAAAGCAGAATCAATGGCTCGTCTAATATTCTTGGCCTCATTAAAGGTGATGATAACAACAGATAATTCCGTCATGAAAAAACTTATTCTGCAACTTCAAAAATAATCTGGCGCTCCAATAGATTCCCACTTTTTACGCGAACCAAAACTGCATCACCCAAATGAATCTCTTCTCCTTGCTGATTGACGAGTATGTAGGCCTGCTTATCGAATTCAAATCCAAAACCTAGGTCTTGCAAAGGAATCATTCCCTCACACTTGTTCTCATTCAACTCAACAAAAATTCCTGAATTGTTGATACCACTTACTTTGCCTTCAAAGACAACATCCTTGTGCATCAACAAGAACTCCACTTGCTTGTACTTGATCGAAGCTCTTTCCGCTTCTGCCGCGCGCTTCTCCATCATTGAATCGTGTTTGCAATGCAAATCCAATGTGCTCTCAGAAGCAGGAGCTCCTCCTTCCAAATAATGCTGCAACAAGCGATGCACCAATACATCTGGATATCGACGAATAGGACTTGTAAAGTGGGTGTAATATGGGAAAGCCAATCCATAATGGCCAATGTTCTTTGTACTGTATTCAGCTTTTGCCATCGAACGAATGGCCATAATCTGCACCATGCTTTCTTCCGCTTGCCCCTCAACCTTGGCCAATAATTCCTTGATCACGTTTCCACCTACACTATCCGTTGGACGAGGCAACTTGTAACCCAAATGCTTTAGGAAAGTTCTCAATTGCTGAATCTTCTCTGGACTTGGCAAATCGTGTACGCGATAGACAAAAGTCTTGGGACCACCTGTCTTGGGTTTGCCAGCGAACATCGCCACATATTTATTGGCCAACAACATGAACTCCTCAATCAACTGATTGGAGTCCTTCATCACCTTGACATAAACCCCCGTCGGAACGCCTTTTTCATCCAACTTGAATTTCACTTCTTCACTATTGAAATCTATACTTCCTGCATTGAATCTGGCTTGGCGCATTACTTTGGCCAGTCGATCCAATACCACAACTTCGTCCTTGTATTCACCTTTCTCCCCTTCAATCATCACTTGTACCTCTTCGTATGTGAATCTACGGATAGAGCGAATAATGGTTCTTCCTATCCAATGGTCTACAACCTCTCCTTTGTCTGTCATTTCAAAAACGGCAGAATAGGTCATCTTGTCTTCATTGGGGCGCAACGAGCACAGCTCATTGGATAGTCTTTCTGGCAGCATCGGAATGGTGCGATCTACCAAATAAACACTAGTTGCACGCAATTGCGCTTCCTTATCAATGATGGAGTTTGGTGTTACATAAAACGAAACATCAGCGATGTGAACGCCAATTTCCCAGTTGCCATTGGCCATTTTCTGAATGGACAACGCATCATCAAAATCTTTCGCATCAAAAGGATCTATCGTAAATGTTGTGATACCTCTAAAGTCTCTTCTTTTGGCAATCTCCTCAGGAGTAAATCCATCAGAGATTTCGTGGGCCGCAGCCAAAACTTCATCAGGAAATTCATAAGGCAAATCAAACTCCGCTAAAATTGCGTGCATCTCGACATCATGAACGCCTTGTTGACCAAATACTTTGGTCACCTTAGCAATTGGATTGCGGCGGGCATCGGTCCATTGCGTAATGCTAACGCTAACCTTATCTCCCTCTTTCGCTCCGTTTCTATCCTCAGCTTTTACCACAAAAACAAAATCCAATTGTCTGTTCACTGGTTTCACTTCGCCAAATTCACCTTTCTCATGGAATACACCTACATGTTGTTCCCTAGCGCGTTTTACAATGCGCACAAATTTCACTCTAGGTCTTTTGGCAGAACCGCTCCATTCCAACTCAATGGTGTCACCGGGCAATGCTGTTCCGTATCTGCCTCGCTCCAACATCACGTCATCTTCAACGCCGGGAATGGATACATACCCTTTTCCAAATCGACTGATATCTAAAACACCTTGTACCAAACTATTTTGAACAACCGCGGGCAAGAACTTACCGCGATCACGCTCTTTCACTGCACCCTCTGCTGTTAATTCAGCCAAAACTTCCATGAGCAACACACGGGTTCCTGAATCTTGAATTCCCAATGCCGCACCGATTTGTTTGTAATTGATTGGCGAACTTGGAGAGGCTTGCAAGACTTCGAGCACCTGCGAACGCAAGATGGTCTTTAACTTTCCAACTGTTGCTATCTTTTTTCCTTTTTTCATCTGTACACGAAGGTACTTCTAAACCAGCGGATGTGTAGATATTAATTGTGCCTTTTGTTCTAAATAAAAGCCAACTTTCTTACATTTGGGGCCAACATTAAATTTACACTATGAAAAAAATTTTATTCTCTGTTTTTGCTGTTAGCGCAGCAATGAGCGCTTCTGCTCAGTTCACTGATGCAAGCTTTGAAGCAGGTCCTGGTGCAGGAACTTGGGTTGAAGCATCTACAAACTTTGGTTCTCCCTTGTGTGATGTAACCTCTTGCGGTTATGATCTTGCTTTAGACGGAGCTTGGTATTTCTGGGGCGGTGGCTTAGCTGCTGGTACTCTTGAAGAAGCTTCTATGGGACAAACTATCGTTATTCCTCAAGGAACAACTGCTGAAATCGGCTTTGGTTTTGGTAATGCAGGTGGTGACGGATCTACTGATGATATCATCACTCTAACTTTAGATGGCAATATCGTTTGGTCCGCATCAGGAGCAGATACTGCAATGTATCCATTGTATACACCTGTAACCGTAGACGTCTCTTCCTACGCAGACGGAAATAGCCACGACTTGTTGTTATCTACATACCAAGATGGTGCTACGAATTTTATCGCTGATTTATTTGTATTGGCTGTTGATGGAAATTTGGTTTCTATCGCTAACGAGCAATTGAACCATGAAGAAAAAGTTACTGTTTACCCAAACCCTGCTAATGAGCAAATCAACATGCAGTTCAACCATTTGGTAAACGGAAAAGCTTCTGTAAAGATTTTTGATTCTTTGGGTGCTTTGGTTAGCGCTGAGAACATCAACGAAATCAACAACAAACTTTTCACTTTGGATGTTACTAATATGAGCAATGGTTTCTATTTCATCGAAATCGAAAACAACGGTTCAGTTACCAAAAAGAAATTTGTTGTATCTCACTAATTGATATCGCAATTAGAAAAAGAGCCTTCGGGCTCTTTTTTTTTGACCAATACTTCCGAAATTTGCAACATGTCACAAAAGGTAATGTTGGGATTGAAACTCCCCACCGACCCACGTTGGGTGAATATAGTCGAAAAAAATATAGAAGAGATTCTCACTGACCATGCTTACTGCGAACAAAAAGCAGCCAGCAATGCCATTAGCTGCATCATTCGATTTCCTGAGTATCCTGATCTTGTAGACGAAATGGTTCGCATCAGCCGAGAAGAGATGGAACATTTTGGCATGGTCCACCAAGAACTTCAAAAGCGTGGACTAAAATTGGGTCGTGAACGCAAAGATGAATATGTGCATGACCTTTCCAAATTTATCAATCAAGGGGGCAGCAAGGAACATTACTTCGTGGATCGCATGCTATTTGCTGCTATGATTGAAGCCCGCAGCTGCGAGCGTTTTAAATTGCTGTCTGAAGAAGTTGCTGATGACGATCTTAAAAAATTCTACTTTGAATTGATGGTCTCGGAAGCGGAACATTACACAACTTTCATTGGTTTTGCTAGAAAATACAACCATGGCATAGATGTAGACAAAAGATGGAGTGATTTCCTTGAATTTGAAGCAAGTCTGATGTTGAAATATGGAAAAAAAGAATCTGTCCATGGCTGAAGTTAGACAAGCCACCCACCAAGACATTGCTGAAATCCATCGTCTTGCGCACATCATTTGGCCATTGGTTTATGATTACATGATTTCGCCTGAGCAAATCAAATTCATGCTCGAAAAAATGTATGCGATATCATCTCTTGAAAAGCAATGGGCTGATGGTCACAAGTTCTTTTTGCTCGAACATGAAAATCAAATTCACGGCTTTGCATCGTGCAGTAAAATGCCGGATACGCCTAGTATGAGATTGCACAAGTTATACCTCCATCCTAGTGCACAAGGAAACGGATGGGGAAAACTATTGATGCAAAAGATTTTTGAAATTGCGCAATCTGAAAATTGCACCCAAGTGGAACTCAATGTCAATCGCAACAACAAGTCAATTGGCTTCTATCAATCCATTGGTTTTAAAATTGACAAATCGGAAGATATTGAAATCGGAGGGGGTTACCTGATGAATGATTACATCATGATTGCCCCACTATCGGCTTTAAATCTATCTTAAACGTTGTTCCTTTTCCAAGCTCAGAATTGGATACTTGAATATGTCCCTTGTGGTACTCTTCTACAATACGCTTAACCAGTGACAAGCCCAAGCCCCAACCTCTAGCTTTGGTGGTATAGCCGGGCTTAAATACTGTTTTCCATTTGTTCTTTGGGATACCCTTTCCTGAATCCTCTAGGGTAATGACTACCTTCCCATTCTCCAAAATCAACCTGACATCAATACGCCCCGACTCTTCCATAGCGTCAGCAGCATTGCGAACTAAATTTTCAATCACCCATCCAAACAATGCCTCATTCACCTCTACCCAAATGGGTTGCGATGGAAAATGTTGCTCAACAACAATACGTGACGAAATGCGCTTCTGAACATATTGTAACGCTTCATTTATTGTAGTTCGAATATCCACTTTCTTCAACTCCGCAGCAGAGCCAATCTTAGAGAATCGCTCAGTGATGACCTGAAGTCGTTGCACATCCTTGTTGAGTTCATGGATAAAAGCTTCATCAACACCTTGCGTTTCTAAAAGTGCTCCCCATCCCATCAATGAGCTAAGTGGTGTTCCCAATTGATGCGCTGTTTCTTTGGCCATACCTACCCAAACTTGATTTTGTTCGGCCTTTCGATACGTTGAAAAAATTACATAGCTAATGATCAAAAACACCGCTACCAAAACCAACTGGCCCACGGGGAAATACCTAATCTGCTGCAACACCAAAGAATCCTCATAATAGATACTAATGGGTACACCATCTGGTCGGGTAACACGAATTGGCGGATTCTCAGACTTCATAGCGAGCATTCGTGGCTCATTCAGCAAGTCCTTTTCCTCTATCCTTGCAGATTGTATAACCTTCTGTGTGCGCTCATCTACTACAATGATTGGAACCGAAGTAGACGCTACTACTTCATCACTGATAAAGGATTGATTGATTTCATTCAATCTGCGCGCAACTTCCTTGTACAATGGGCTATCATCAAAATACAAACGCATACTCAATTCAGGAATCAAAATCGGTTTGTACTTTTTTACAATTTCCTCACGAAGTGAATCTGCGTATGCTGCATCTTTTTCCTTTCCCTTGGGCAAATTTCTGCCTTGCTGAAACCGATTGTTCTTATCGTACAGCAGGATAGGAATGGTATTGTTCTGCTTAAGATACTCTGTTGGAAATGTATAGTCCAACAATGGATCACCATTGGAAATTGCGGAAAGTGCCCTTCCAATCATGATACCCTTGGCCTCTTCTTCTGATCGCAAAACATTCAACAAAGAATCTATGTACTGCGTAGTCGAAGCATTTCTCGTAATGGTCTGGGCCCAAATTTCAACCTTTCGCTTTTCGTCTTCTTTGATTCGATCAACGATTACTTGGGTGTAGCCCAAAGTAAATATGACCAACAGGAGGGCCAATAGCACAAGCACCCATTTCCACTGTTGTTTTTTACTGTAAATATTCATATTGATTGCAAAAGCAATTTACAACAATACGAGAAGACTGGAAGATTATTTTGAGTTTAGGGACGTTTGTACAAAGGCACCGTCGAGCAGGGTTCGCCAAACATCAGAGATTTCACCCAAGGCAGTAATTTCGCCACGAGCTGCATTTGAATTTCCGCGCTAACTCTTTCATCCGTGCAGCCTTTGATGACAACACGTTGATCTTTGTAATGTTCTTCTTTGATGGCTTGAATCCAATGTCGCAAGAACTCCTTTTGCGCGTTGAGCAAAGGTCCTTTGGTTACAAAGAATTTAGGAGACGATATTTTTGATTGTATCAAAAGATGCGTCCATTGTGGGACAATCACATCTTCTGGAAGATCTATCCAAATGACTCCTTCAGAAATTTCTTGTGAATCCCACTGCTGTAAAAAATCTTTTAAATCCTTTTCGCGCAAGGCTAGCCCCTGCCACAAAATGGGTTTTAAATCCAATTGTGTAAATACAGAATCGTCTACGATGGATTGCAAATCAATTGTAATCAATCCACTATTGGCTACACGATTCACTATGGACTCCATGAACTACGCTGTATGCGATTTGACTTGTTTTTGAACCATGGATAATGCCGCTGAGACCATTGCATTTACATCAAATCCACATTCCACATATAACTCATCCTGTGTTCCGTGTTCAATGTATTTGTCAGGAATACCAAGTCTTTTGATATTCACTGAATATCCATTGTCTCCCATAAACTCAAGCACAGCAGAACCCATTCCACCTTGAAGACATCCGTCCTCTACGGTAATCACATTTTTGAATTTGCCCATTACCTCATGCAACATCAACTCATCAATAGGTTTTGCAAAACGCATATCATAATGCGCTGCGCTAACCCCTTGCTCTGCCAATTCCGCAATGGCCTTGGTTACATAATTTCCAATTGGTCCAAGCGATAAAAAGGCAACCTCTTCACCTGACTGAACTTTTCTCCCAGTACCCACCTTAACTTCTTCAAATGGCGTCTTCCAATCTGTCATGACACCATTTCCTCTCGGATAGCGGATACTAAATGGGCCTTGATTGGGCAGCTGAGCGGTATACATCAAGTTCCGTAATTCACTTTCGTTCATAGGGCTTGATACAACCATATTGGGGATACATCGCATGTAGGCAATATCGTAGACCCCATGATGCGTTGGGCCATCAGCACCCACCAAACCTCCTCTGTCTAGACAGAAAACGACATTCAACTTTTGTATGGCCACATCATGCAACACCTGATCAAAAGCGCGCTGCATGAAAGAACTGTATATA